>JBOGEU010000412.1:0-8596 GCA_050741995.1 Acidimicrobiia bacterium
TGCCGATTGGCGCCGCACCTTCGATCTGGTCGTCGACTCGGGCCCCGTCTGGCCACAGGTAATGGTGATCCGATGCGGTGGTGCAACCGCTGAGCGCCAGCTCGGCGAGACCCAGCCTGGTTGAGACCCGGACGTGATCGGGAGTCAACCTGGCCCAAATCGGGTAGAGGGCGCGCAGCCAGTCGAACAGGCCGGCGCTCTGCGCCGCCGGCACCACCCTGGTCAGCGTTTGGTAGAGATGATGGTGTGCATTGACCAGCCCGGGGAGGACCACATGCCCGCTCAGATCGACCACCTCGTCCGCTTCGCGGGGCAATTCGTCGGTCGCCCCTACCCTCTCGATCCAGCCGTCACGGGCCAACAGAGCCCCATCCTCGATCTCCCGGCCGTCCATCGTGACCAAGACTTGGGCGTGACGGATCAACAGCGTTCCCATCGACTCAAGTTACTTAGAGTCCGCCCATCATGACCTTGCGCCAAGACTCGATGACCGGGTGGACGCAGCGACTGGGTGCGGTGGCCGGGCTCGTCGCAGCCGACTTTCCCGGCGAGAAGCCCGACCGTCAACCGGTGCACACCGTCTACGGAGGCGCTCACCTGTTCTCGGCATCCACCGCCGAGCGTCTTGGTGAGCTGTCGTTGGCCGCACTGGAGCGCTGGGCGGCGACACCCGGGAAGCTGGCGTCGATTCTCGGGCTTCCGGCTGATCTGACGGAACGAGTGCACGCCCAGGTGGTCGAGAAGCTGCAGCGGGAGCCGGTCGAGGACTTCCGGATCGACTTCGAGGACGGTTACGGCCATCGTCCCGACGAGGAGGAGGACGGTCATGCCCGATCGGCTGCCACCGAGCTGGCGAAAGGGATGGCAGGGGGGACGCTTCCCCCGTTCATCGGGATCCGCATCAAGTCCCTGTCCGGTGAGCTGCACCGGCGGGCCCTGCGCACCCTCGACCTGTTCGTGACCACCGCCGTGGAAACCGGCGGGAGGCTACCCGACGGATTCACGGTGACCCTCCCCAAGATCCAGGACGTGGAGCAGGTGGTGGTGCTCGGCGAGGCGCTCGCGGAGCTCGAACAGATCCTGGAGATCGACCCGATTCCGATCGAGCTCATGGTGGAGACGCCGCAGACGATCATCGACCGCGACGGCACCTCCGGGGTGCGCAAATTCGTCGACGCCGGGCAGGGTCGGGTGCGTGGCGCCCATTTCGGCACCTACGACTACACGGCGTCGCTGACCATCACCGCCGCCTATCAGACCATGACGCATCCGGCCTGCGATTTCGCCCGCCATGCGCTGCAGGTGAGTCTCGCCGGCTCCGGAGTCTGGATCTCCGACGGGGCGACCAATGTGATGCCGGTGCCGCCTCACCGCGGCGACGACCTGACGCCCGATCAGATCGAAGACAACAGGCAGACGGTTCACGAGGCGATGCGGCTCCACTACGAGCACATACGGCACTCGCTCACCCACGCCTACTACCAGGGCTGGGACCTCCACCCGGCCCAATTCCCGACCCGTTACGCCGCGGTGTACGCCTTCTTCCTCGAGGGTCTGGACCGGGCCGGGCAGCGTTTGTCCAACTTCGTCGACTCGGCGGCCAAGGCCACCCTGGTCGGTGAGGTGTTCGACGACGCCGCCACCGGTCAGGGCCTGCTCAACTTCTTCCTCCGCGCCATCAATTGCGGGGCGATCGATGAGGAGGAGGCCACTGCACGCACCGGTCTCACCCTCGACGAGATCCAGACTCGCTCCTTCCTCGCCATCCTCGAGGGCCGCACCGCCGGCAGCTGAGGTCAGCGGGTGATGGTGAACCCGATGTCGCCATAGGGCTCGGCGACGGGCTGGAAGACCGTGCCCGCGTACTCCATGCCAAAACGGGAGATGTCGAACGGGAGGTGGTGCTGGTTGGGCAGGTGGAACTCGATCTCGTCGATCTCGGGGACCGCGTCGAGCACCGCCTGGCCCATGATCCATCCTTGATGTTGCACCGACGCCGACCACTCTCCGAAGAAGCCGTCGACTATCGCCTGACGCGCCCGCTCCCAGGTCCTCGTGGTGTCTTCCGGCAGCGACGTGTAATGCCATGTGGCGGTCACCGAGGTGGCGAGGATGCGGTCATCTGTCTCGGGCAAGACGGTGAATTGGTCCTTGGGGAAACCGGAAAACGCCGAACCTGTCGTCTTGAGCACGATGAGGCCCTCGACCCCGGCCGAGGTGGCCCTCCCCACCCCTTCTCGGGCGACGATCTCTGTCGCCAGGTCGGGGTCGTCGGCCGCGAGCGCAGCCGTCCCACAGGCCACCCGGGCGATCCGGCGCTCGGTGCCGCCGCCGATGAACCCGGTGGGGGCGACCCGGGCCCACAGCCGCTCCGATATCGACACCGCGGCCCCGGTGACCTCCTCCTTGTCGAGGAAGTGATCGCAGAGGAAGGCGCCAAAAGCCTCCAGGTCACGTGTGAGATGGTCCTGAGCAAGGCAGTAGATGGTGTTGCGCATGGTGTCGGTGGGGAGGACCGCGCTGTTGTCACCTTCGGTGTGCGCCGGCCCCACATCACCCTCCAACAGCACCTGGACACTGATGTCCGAGAAGTCGTGCCGGTCTTCGGCGCGATGGATCTTGGATACACGAACATCGGTCTTGCCCCATCTGTTGTGACCGAGTCTTGCCATCCTCAACTCCCGCGGTAGGTCGTGTACCCGTACGGGCTGAGCAGGAGCGGGACGTGATAGTGACCCTCGTCCCCGTCCAGATCGACGATCACATGCACTTCGGGATAGAAGGGGTTGCCGGCGTCGCCGGTGGCGAACACGAGCCGATAAACGCCCGAGTCGAGTGCCACCCCGAGTGCCGCCACCCGCCCGTCGCCGTCGGTTTCTCCCTGGCCGACGTACTGCCATCCGCCGTCGAGGGACCGCTCCAGCGTCACCGTGACGCCGGCGACCGGTCTGCCTTCAGCCGTGTCGAGCACATGGGTGCTCAGTGAGGTCATCATTCGCCTTCTCCAATGCAGAGCATCCGCCGCAGTCTGGTCCTGGTGATCGCCCTCTGCTCCACGGAGGCGTTGGCGATCTCCTGGTCTCTGGTGTTGGACAACCGCTCCCGTGCCATCTCCAGCATCTCCTCGGCGCTCTTGCCGGTGGCGTGAACGATGTAGGTGAATCCGAAAGCGGCCTCATACGCCCGGTTGGCCCCGGCGAGCGATTCGAGGATCCGCCCCGGTGCCCCAGCAGCCGCCGACTGCTCCCGATTCGCCACCTCGTCGCCACGCTCACCGATGCGAGGGTGGCCGGCGAACGCCTCGAGCCAGTCGTCTTCGGCCAAGCCGTCGAAGGCTGCATCGGCGGCGGCGAGGACACCGGCGGGATCGCCGTAGGGCCGTCCAGCCTCCATGATCTCGACCCATCGGGCGGCAGTGCAGGCGGTGTGAAGGAATTGCCCCGCCTCGGCCTCGAACAACGAGTTCAGATATCGGAGACGCAGGGCGGCGGCAGCATCGGGATCGGGCTCTCCCCTCACCCGGAGCCGGGCGACTCCGCCGTCGGGGTGAATGTCGAGCTTGAGAAAACGAGCCCGGGCCGGGCTCGCCAAGACCACGATGTTGACCAGATCCGGCACCACCTCCGCCCTGGTGACCACCTCCTCCCATGCCTGGCCGGCGTCAGAGAGATGAATCGAGACCCAGCCCGGGGCGTTCCCCTTGAAATGCCGGGTATCGACCTCGACCGATTCCACGGTCCCGGGCAGGCCGAGCTCGAAGCTGGCCCAGTCGTTGCCGGGCCCACGCCGTCTCTTCGTCTCCCACCCGTCCCACATCCCGGCCGGGTCCGAAGGCCGAAGCATGTTCGATGGCGGCGAATAGTGGGAGTCCGATGCCTCCAACGCCCTGCCACCCACCACCGAGGAGACGAGATCGGTGACATGGCCATCAGGACAGACCTGATCCATCGACGGGATCGGGTCGCCGTCGACGCGAAGCCGGGCCACGCCCCCGTCGGGGAAGATGTTCAGCCGAAGATGGGTGACCCGGTGCGGGTCGCCGACCTCGAAGGTGGCCCGGGTGTCGCCGGCGAGATCGGTGCGCTGGATGATCTCGACCCACCCGGCAGCGTCGAGACGGTCATCCGACCCGACACCACTGGCTTCCAGCGAGAATGCCTCGGGGTAGTTGCCCGTGAAGTACGAGGTGTCGACGACGACCGACCTCACCCGGCCCGCTATGCCCAAGGCGATGACACACCAGTCGTGGCCCGGCTCCCGTCTGCGCCTCGTCTCCCAACCGTCCATCCACTTGCCCCGGTCGGTGTAGGCATCCTCTTTCCAGATCGGATCGGCAGGCCGGATGAGGTTCTCCGCCTCGGCGAAGAACTCGTCGTTGAAGGCGACGACACGCCCTCCTACCGCGGTCGTGATCAGGTCCGTCACCTTCGCCTCAGCATCCTCCCTCTCCCACCACCGACCTCCGACCCGTCGAAGACGGGTTTCCCACCAAGAATCGTCGCATTCACTCTGCCCCGAAGCCGCATTCCCTCGTATGGCGTGATCGGGTGGCGATGCAAGAGCCGTTTCCCGCTCACCTCGGTGATCCCGTCGGGATCCCAGATCACGAAGTCGGCGTCCATGCCCGGATCGATGGCGCCCTTCCGGTCGTCGAGGCCGGCGAGCCGCGCCGGGCTCGACGCCAGCCATCGGGCCAGGTCGGGAAGGCCCACTCCCCGTTCGACGGCACCGGTCCATGTCGCCTGCAATCGAAGCTGCAACGACCCGATCCCGCCCCAGGCGCTCCCGAAGTCGCCGGCGCCGACCGACTTCATCTCGGCGGGCGCCGGCGAATGGTCGGAGACGACCATCCCCAGAGTTCCGTCGATCAGCCCCTGCCAGAGGGCATCGCGATGCTCGGCGCTCCTTATCGGCGGGGCGCACTTGAAGGGGGTGGCCCCCGATGCGATCTCCTCGGCGCAAAACGTGAGGTAGTGGGGGCAAGTCTCGCCGCTCATCGTCGCCGGCCCACGGGCCAGGGCGCCGACAGCCTCGGCCGAGGAGATGTGAAGGACATGGATCCCGCACCCCGACTCCCGGCCGAGGCCGCTCAATGCGGCCACGGCGGCGGTCTCGCCGGCCGGGGGACGCGACGCCAGATACGTCTCGTACTCCGTGGGATCCCCGGTCATGGTCACCAACTGTGCCGGGTCCTCGGCGTGCACCAGCAAGGGGACGCCGAGCCGGGCAAGGGTGGGAAGCGCTGCCGCCAGGCCATCGAGAGGCATCGGCGGGAACTCGGCGACTCCCGAGTCGACCAGAAAGGCCTTGAAGCCACAGACCCCTTCGCCGACGAGAGGGGCCAGCTCGTCTTCTGAGCCGGGGATCAAACCTCCCCAAAAGGCGACATCGACCGAGAGCTTCCCGTCGGCGGCGTCACGCTTCGCGGTCAAGGCCGTGGTGCTCACCGTTGGCGGAATCGAGTTCAGCGGCATGTCGACAATGGTCGTCGTACCACCGGCGGCGGCCGCCCTGGTGGCGGTCACGAACCCCTCCCAATCCGTCCGACCCGGCTCATTGACATGCACATGGGAGTCGACCAATCCGGGCATGATCACCATGTCACCAAAGTCCAGATCCGGCGAGAAATCTCCCATCTCCACGATTGCCCCGTCCCCGAACCTGATCGAAGCCGGGCGCACATCCTCGCCGAGCACTACGCGACGGCTTCGAATGACGGTCATCGAAACCAACGCTAACTTCGTCGGGGAGGGTGCAAATGCCCTACCGGCACGGGTGCGCCGCGGTGAGCAGGCCGCCCAACTCCGAGGATCCGCTTTAATCAATCCCAGGATGGGGAAGACCGAGCAGAGCCGTGTCGCACGGATTGCGGCAATCGTCGTCGTGCCCGTCCTCCTGGCGGGATGTGCGGGCGATGGAGGAGCCGGAGCCGACCCCGCCACGACAACCGTCACCGGTGGCACCGAAGGCACCGCCCCGCCCCCCACCGATGCGACCACCACGCTTCAGCCCGGAGACTGCCCCACCGCCGGCGAGGGTGTGGCCTGGCGTGACGACGCCACGGTGACCCTCGAGCAGATCTCGGCCGATTCCGGGATCGAGGTCTATGCAGCCGAGTACCCGCTGCCGGGGCCGACCGACGGCCTCTGGTCGCAATGGGGTCAGGCGATCGCCTTGGGGGACGGGCGGCAGATCTCGGCCGTCGGCGATCACCTCGGCGTCGACGCCAACTCGCATTTCTTCGTCTACGACTCCGAGACTCGGGCATTGACCAGATTCGCCGATGTCCTCTCCACCGTGCCTCACGAGCCGGGCGCCTTTGGCTATGGAAAGGTCCACGCCAACATGGTCCAAGACGGATGCGGGCGAGTATGGGCCGCGACCTATTGGGGGACACGGGACGATCTGACGTACGAACGCGGATACGAGGGAGACCGTCTCCTGGCCATCGATCCCGCCGGCCGGACCATCAGCGATCACGGTGCGATCGCCGGCGAGTACGGCATGCCGGCCATGACCATCGCTCCCGACGGAAAGACCCTGGTGGTCGGCTCGGTGGACGTGGAGTCCGGCGAGTCGGACGTCGGCATCCTCACCGTGTTCGACACCAGCACCGTCAAGACGACCTACCAGGTCGACGACCCCCGTCAATACGGGTTCCGGGCCCTGGGAATCGACCCGGTCAGCGGCGGCGTCCTCTACGGGATCGGGGACGGGAAGCTGGCGGCGTTGGACCCGGCCACCGGTGAGTACCACGACCTCGACGTCACCATGCCCGGTTACTGGCTGCGGGCCATCACCAGGCCTGCGCCCGATGGCACCGTGTACGGAGCGTCCGACGACGAAGACGGCCTCTTCGCCATCGAGCCGGACGGCTCCCTGGTGGAGCTGGGCGAGCCGGGTGGGACCACGACCTCCATCGCGATGACACCCGACGGGAGCAGGATCTTCTGGATGCCCGAGGCCCATGGCGGGGCCTGGGAGGTCGGGGCCAAGATCATGGCGATGGACACCGCAAGCGGTGAGATGAGCGAAGTGGTCTCACTTCTCGATGCGTTCGAGGAGGAGCTGGGGCTTCTCCCCGGTGGGACCTACTCGACGGTGTACAACGACGGTCGGCTGATCCTCGGGGTAAATGCCTCGGACCGCGACGACGACTCCGGGTTTGGCACGGTCGTTCTGGTCGTCGTCGAGGGGGTATGACCAGGCCGGCCGTCGTGTGGGCCGCGGCCTTGCTCATCGTTGGCTGCACGACGGCAGAGGACAGCACCGGGCCCACCGTCTCGGAGGAGCCCACCACGGCTCAAGGCGCGGGATCGTCATCCACCGGCTCGGCCACGAGCCCTCCGGGAACGGGCGGTCTCAGCTGCTGGTCGGCACCGACATCGGGTGAGCCCGGCGACATCGGCTTCGAAGACGTGACCGACTCCCTGGGGCTGATCGACCCCCTGATCGGTCTCTACGGCCACGTGGCCGCCTTCGGTGAGGTGAACGGGGACGGATTTCCCGATCTCGTCGTCGGTACCTTCGCCGACCGGGAGACCGAGGCATATCAGGTGCGCGGAGCGGAAGGCCCCTCTCCCGACAGGCTTCTCCTCAGCAAACCCGGTCTCACCCTCGACCCTGAGTGGAGCACCGAGCTGGGCCGGACCTCGGGTGCGGCCTTCGCCGACTTCGACCTCGATGGTGACAGTGATCTCCTCCTGGTTCGTCACGCCGGCCGGGATGCCGACATCCCGACCCCGACCCGTCTGTTCGAGAACGTCGATGGGGTGCTCGAGGCGCACAGCGAGCCGCTCCCCGGCGACTTTCGGGGAAGGACCCCGGCGGTGGCCGACTACGACGCCGACGGGCTTCTCGACGTATACGTCGCCGAGGACAATTCGGGTGAGACCGGTGGTCTCCTCCTCCACAACGAAGGGTTCCTCGAATTCTCCGATGTCACCGACGGCTCGGGCCTGGCCGGGATCTTGACGCTGAGTGCGGCGGCCGGCGATCTCAACGACGATCGTCTGCCCGACCTGGCAACGTCGACCGCCGTTTTCGTCAATCGTGGGCAAATGCAATTCGAAGACGTGACGCCTGCCGAGTACGCCGCGGTGCCCATCGGGGAAGAGGACGATCCGGCCGGGGTGGCCCTCGGAGACCTCGACCGCGACGGGCTCGCCGACATCGTGGTCGGCCAGCACTATCGAGCAACCGTCGAATTCGACTCCGAGGTCCCGGTGCGGGTCTTCCTCAACGGCGGAGGGGACGCCCCGGTTTTCGAAGACGTCACCGAAGCAGCCGGCATGACTCCGCTTCCGACATTGGCGCCGCACGTCGAACTGGCCGACGTCGACAACGACGGCTGGCCCGACATCGTCACCACCGCTTCGGCCGGCGACGGCACGGCACCTGCCGTCTACCGGAGCCTTGGCGGCGACCAGCTCCGGTTCGAGGTGTCCTCGGGTCTTGGCTCGGACCAGTACTGGATCGGGGGGCCGACCGTCGACATCGACCACGATGGCAGGCTCGACGTGTTCGTCGTCGAGTGGGAGCCCTCCCTGCCCTCCCTCATGTTTCGCAACGTCGGCGACAGCGGGCACTGGCTCGA
>JBOGEU010000413.1:0-2293 GCA_050741995.1 Acidimicrobiia bacterium
TCAGATCCCATCGCATGAAAGCCCTCAGTCCCACGATCTCGCCGCCGGTCTCGGCGAGGATCGCGATCGAGCGACCGAAGGGATTGTCGAAATGCTTCCAGGCGAACATTTCGGGCGTTCGCTCGAGGAGCGGCGGCTCACCCAGTGCCGCCCGGAGCAGCTCGAGCACCTCGGTTATGTCTCGTTCCTCGAGAACGCGGGTCGTGATGGTGTCAGACACCGAGCACCTGAAGGTAGACCTTCTCGGTTGCGCGCACCATTGGCTCGAGCCCGTACTCACTCTCGATCATCCTTTTTGCCGAAGCGGCAAGCTGTTGCGCCATGGCCGAGTCGGAGAGCATCCTCGTCACGCCCGCTGCCAGGGCTCGAGGCTCGCTCGGCTCCACCAAAATTCCGGTCTCGCCGTCCTTGACGATGCTGGGCACGCCGCCGGCGGCGGTGGCCACCACCGGGCGAGCCAGGGCCAGGGCTTCGAGGACAGCGACAGGGAGCCCTTCCACCGATGACGGGTTCACGTACACGTCGGCTGCTGCGATGAAGCTCAATGCGTCCGGGCGTCGACCGATAAAACGAAGCGATGAGCCCAATCCCGCGGTGGCGGCCAGCCCTCGAACCCGCTCTAGATCGCCCGGATACTTCTCGCCACCGATCGACACGAAGGTGACATCGGGATGGTCTTCTCGGAGGATTCGGACTGCATCGATGAGTGTGTCGTGGCCCTTGCCCGGTCGGATGTTGCCGACGTGCACCACCAAGGGGGCGTCTTCGTCGATCTCGAGCTCCCTGCGAGCCGCCGCTGCCGCCTCGGGGTCGATTCGCACCGACACTCCGTTCGGAATCACTTCCATCTTGGGGCCACGCCAGGTCGAGACCGAGCCCGCCACCGCCTCGGAGACCGCCATCGCACCGCGGTTCCGACCGTAGGTCAGACGATTCGCCCAGCGCGTGAGCGGTCGATATGAGTCGGCCATGTTGTGCTCCGTGTACACGACGGGGACCGGTGACACCAGCCGGGCGACGATGCCCATCGTCGGCAGGTGCGCATGGACGACGTCGATGCCTCGTCGGCTGATCAACCGCCTCAGCTCGACGAGCGCTTGCCCGGTGAGCCCGCGGTCGGTGCCGATCATGTCGACCGGGACCTTCAAATCTCCCAGCTCTGCTACGAGCTGGTCCTTCCACGGCAGAACATAGGCGACGGAGTAGTCGAATCGCTCGCGGTCCCAGAATCGGGCACCTTCCGAGATGAGCTTCTCCGCCCCACCGATGCCCAACCCCTTGATCAGGACCAGGACGCGAGGGATCGTCCGAGCCACCTCAGGCTCGGTCGGCAGAGAGCAATTCCGCCATTCCCTCCTCGAAGCTCACCTGCGACGACCACCCCAGGGTCTCACTGATGAGGGCCGACGACACATAGGATGGCGGCACATCGCCCGGTCGCGGCTGACCGTAAGTCACTTCTGTGGGAAAGCGCTCGGTCACCAGGTCGGCGAGTTGTTTGATCGAGATCATCTCGGGTGACACGACGTTGAACACCATTCCGCGGACATCGCTTTTCGCAGCTGCGACGAAGGCCCGGGCTATGTCTCTCACATGGGTGAACTGCCGACCTTGCGACCCGTCCCCCTGGATGGTGATGGGCTCACCCTTGCGGGCCTTGTCGATGAAGATCTCGAACACCGAGTTCGGGCGCATCCCGAGTCCGTAGGCGGTCCCCAACCTCAGAGCCGCGACGGGGACGCTGCGCAGATGGTCGCAGGCAAGGAGCATTCGCTCCCCGGCCAGTTTCGTGATGTTGTACGGGTGGTCAGGATCGCACGGATGCTTCTCATCGACGGGCTCGTATTCCGGTTTGCCGTACACCTCCCAGGTGGAGGCGTACACCACTCGTGCGCCAACCTTCTCTGCGGCCAAAGCCACGTTGGTGCTTCCGGTCACGTTGACCGACGCCGCGAGCTCGGGATTGGTGGCAGCGAGATAGACGTCGCCGATCGCCCCGATGTGGACGATCACATCCTTTCCTTTTGCTGCGCCGGTGATCGAATCGATGTCGAGAAAGTCGCCGATCACGGTTTCGACCTGGGAAAGGGATGAGCCACGCTGGTCGAATCCAGTGACTTCCATCCCCTCTTCCAGCAGCGCGCGTGACATGTGGGTGCCGATGAAACCAGCAGACCCCGTCACCAATGTCTTCATGGTGAGTCCTCCCTTGTTTCCCCTTTGAGACGGCCGAAGAATAGCACGGAGCGTGATCGTTGCTCAAGAGGGCTTTTCTTCCATCTCTTCCCAGGCC
>JBOGEU010000414.1:0-9286 GCA_050741995.1 Acidimicrobiia bacterium
TCCGGCCCACTCGGGCCGAACAACAGCGCCTCGCCGTCGAGGATGAGAGAGGCGGCGGGGAACCCGAGGACCGCGGCCACGACCTCCGGCACCTTTTCGGTGATCTCGCGCAGGTTCCTGGTGTAGACCGACACCCGGTCCCGGTCGCGATGCACCTGAATCCTGGCCCCGTCCAGCTTCCACTCCACCACAGCCGGTCCCACTGAGCTCAAGGCCTCCCCGGCGCTGGTCGCGGTCTTGGCCAGCATCGGCTGCACCGGGGTGAACAGTGCGAGCTGGGTGCTGCCCAATGAGTCCGGGCCCTCGGCAAGCGCTCGTGAGGTGACCTCGACCAGGTCACCCTCCAGCATCGCCGCCCGGCGCACCCGCTCGGGCGCCACCCCGAGGGCAGCGGCCACCGCATCGGCCATCACCCCTTCCAGGCCACCCTGGCGCAGGTTGCGCAACATGAGATCGCGTAGAAACACCTGCTCGTCCTCGGTGGCGCGGCTGAGAAGATCGGTGAGAAGGCTCTCCCGACGCTGTTTGGAGCCGGCCCCGGAAGCGGCGGAGAGTTGCTCGAACGCGGCATCGACCTCGAGGAGCTGAAGACTCGGCTCCGCGGCAGGCGGAGCATCGATCCCGTAGATGGTGGCCCAGCCCGCCCCCAGCCTGCTCTGTCGTGGCTTCCCGGTCAGGTACGAGACCGCCACCGCCGCCTCTTCGGGGGTGAGCCGGCGAAGCGTCTCTGCCAAGAGCTCCACCTTCTTCGAGCGGGCCCGGGTCGCCGAAACCGCCCTAGAAACCCCAACAACATCGGCGAGCAGCACCCCCGAGAGGGTACCGCGCGGCGCCACCTCTCGGCCCCCAAGCCCCCACCCAAGGTCGCGCCGCCCGTTGGAATGGCTCAGCTCAGGATCGGAAGCGGTCGAACGGCTCCAGTTCGATGCCGGCTTCTTCGAGTGCCGATTGCACTGATTCCGCCGCCGGGGCGAGGTCGATCGGCTTGACCTTGGCCCAAGGATCGGCGCCGAAGCGGTCCTCGACTGCGGGGAGCCGGACCTCATCCGGCGCCACGGTGTCCAGCTCCTCCCAGGTCAGTGGCGTGGCAATCGGCGCCCCGGCCCGGGGTCGCAACGACCAGGGCACCACGGAAGTGGAGCGCGCCGTGTTGCGCATCCAGTCGACGAACACCCGCTCGCCCCGGTCTGCCTTGCGAAAAGCCAAGGTCATCAGGTCGTTATTCTCCGCCGCCGCCAGCGCAGCGGTGCTTCGGGCAACCATGCCCACCGCATCGATGTCGAGAGTCGGCTTCAACCGCGCCCTGAGGTGATACCCCTTGGAGCCCGAGGTCATGAGCACGGTCGGTATCCCGAAGCCGTCGAGGACCTCGTGCAACCCACGAGCCGCTTCTCGGACCATCTCGACGCGATCAGGGGGCGGGTCGAGGTCCCAGATCGCCCAATCGGGATGAGCCTCGTCGTCGATGCGGACCGGTGGCACATGGAATGTCATCACTCCGAGGTTGGCGAAGAAGGCAATGCCCTGGGCCGAGTCGACCACCGGATATGTGGTGGTGCCCCCGCCTTCCTTCGGCACCTCGTACCGCCCGATGAGGTCCTCTGGGGCGTGATCGGGGACGTTCTTCTGCATGAAGCCCTGGCCCCCGATCCCACGCGGGAAGCGCTCGACACTCAGCGCCCGACCCTCCACGAATGGGAGCATCCGGTCGGCCACCTGCCGGTAGTAGGCGACGACATCGCCCTTGGTGATCCCGTCATCGGGAAATACCACCCGGTCGGCGTTGGTGACCTCCATGTCCTCAGCCTATGCCCTCGGATGATTACTGCTCGGAGAGTCCCCGCGACTCCCTATTCCTGGGAGGGGATAACGATCCAGAGGACGAGGTAGATCAGGATCTGAGGCCCGGGGAGGATGAACGACAGGATGAACAAGAGCCGCATCGCCCCCCGGCTCATCCCGTACCGATCGGCGAGGCCGGCGGCAACACCGGCAACGATCCGCCCCTCTTTGGGCCGCACCAGACGTGGGGCCGGGCTGGTGGTCATGGTCCAACCTTATGACATCTGTCCGATTGACGGTGACAGGTGACAGCGAACGGCGCGAGACGAGCCGCTTACCCTTCGCTGGTGCGAGCTACCGGCGTTGTATTGCTACTGGCTGCTGCCGCCTGCACCGGTGCGAAGGTCGAGTCGACGACAACGACCTCGGCATCCTCGGGCTGGGTGGAGGTGGCGCCGATGACGATCGCCCGCAGTGAGCACCCGGCCGTGGCCCTTGGCGGCGATGTGGTGGTCCTCGGCGGGCTGGTCGAGACCGGTCTCGGGCGGTACCAGGTCACCGCGGCCGCTGAGGCGTATACCCCTGAGGACGACACCTGGCGCGACCTTGCCGACCTGCCTCAGCCCAGGCATCACGCCATGGCGGCCGTGATCGACGAGCATCTGTACGTGTTCGGCGGTTATACCGATGACAACGCACCGGCTGCGACCGTATGGGAGCTGGCCAACGGCCAATGGTTGGAGCGCACACCTTTGCCCGGGCCCTTGGCGGCCGCCGCCGCAGTGGTGCTCGATGGCCGCGCCTACCTGGTGGGAGGGGTGCCCGACTCTGCGCTCTATCGATACGACCCGGTGGCGGACACGTGGGAGGTGCTGCCCGCGCCCCAGCGGGAGCGGGAGCATGTGGCCGCGGTGGCTCTCGACGGCGAGATCTGGGCGATAGCGGGTCGCTGGCAGGGTGACATCTGGGACAGCACCGAGATCTACGACCCGGCGACACGGGCCTGGCGTCCCGGTCCCACCCTCAACGAGGCCCGGTCCGGATTCGGGGCGCTGGTGGTAGGTGATCAGATCGTCGCAGCCGGAGGTGAGGTGTTCTCACCGGACCGGGCCCTCGACACGGTCGAGTTGCTGGACAGCACGACCGGAGTGTGGTCCCTGATCGAGCCCCTCCCCTATGGCTTGCATGGCAATCCCCTGGTCGCCATCGGCAGGGACATCTACCTGCCCGGGGGCTCGACCCAGTCGGCAGGCGTTGAGAACGACGGGCGGGTCTACCGGCTCGATCTCGGGTGAGCCGACTCAGATCAGGAGCTTTCGAGCCTCGGTCTCCCCGTCGACGAGTTTGCCGGTGGGCTCGAAGCCGTGACGGACGTAGAAGCGTCGCGGTGAGCCTTTCCCCTCCACCCAACTGGTGAGTATCGACTCGTCGCCGTTGGCCCGGCACTCGTCTGACACGAGGCCGAGGGCCCGGCCCCCGATGCCCCGTCCTTGGTGGAGACGATCTATCAGCAGTCTCCACAGGTACGGCTCGCGATGATGCTCGGTACGCAGGGCGAGCATCACGAACCCGACGTACTCGTCGTCGGCGACCACGGCTCGCATCCAGGGGACCAGCGGAGCGCCGTCGACCACCTCCGGGAACAGGGCGTCGGCGTAGGAGGCGAGCATCGGGGCGACGAATCGCTCCTGGGTCTTGTGGGTGACCAGCTTCGACACCTGTCGCTCGTTCTCGGTGCCGATCTCCACCAGACTCATCTCATCGGGTGAGTGCCGTGGGCGGTTGTGCCAGGTCTCCCAGTCAGGCCGGGTCATCCCGTAAATCCAGTCGTCGGAGACCTCGTCGCCCAGCCAAAACGACGACCTGGTGTGACCCTCGAAGAGCAGCCCTGCCCGCTCCAGCACCATTGCCGAGGCAGGGTTGTCCGGATGGAGCATCCCGAACACGCGAGTCACCCCGTGCTCCTGGAACAGGTACACGATCAGGGCCTCGACGGCCTCGACGGCATAGCCCCGGCCCCAGTGCTCCTTGGCAAAGGTGTACCCCACCTCGGCTGTGCGGCCCCCCCAGGAGAGGTGCAGGGCGAGATCCCCGAAAGCCTCCCCGCTCTCCGGGTCACACACCACCGCCATCCACCATTCCTCGTTCACCGGCCCCTCCATGGCGACCAGCTCGGCGACGATCTCCTCCGCTCGTTCCATGGTGAATGGGAGCAGCCAATTCTGGTACTCGGCGACCGTGGGGTCGTTGCGACGCGCCGCAAGGCCGGCCGCATCATCGGGGGTGAAAGGCCGGATGAGGAGTCGCTCGGTCCGTATCGGGGTGAACACCGGCTAATTCAACCAGCGGCCGGGCCACGGCCACGCCAATGCCCTCGTCGCCCACACCCGCCAAGAGGACGCCTCGAAGACCTGACCTGTCTACCCCTCCCCTCGGTACTGTCCGTCGGACAGGAGGACAGGATGCGGATTCAGACCGGTCAACTGGTTGCGTTGGGATATGGGGCCTATGTGCGCTCCGACGACGTGACCGCCGTGGAACCGATCACCGACGGCCGGGGCCCGGGGCGCCGATCCCTGGTCTGGGTGCGGGGAATGACCGATCCGATGGTTGCTTCGCGTGCGCACGGGTCGATCGTGGACGACCTGGTCACCCCGGCCGACGAGGCGGCCCGGATGAAGGCCCAGCGTTCGGTGCTCAGCAAGACGGCCACGGTCCTCGACAAGGTGTCACCGGGGATCCGCCGTCTGCTCGCCGAGGAATCGGGCACTGACATCGACGACCTGCTGGCGGAGGCCAACCGAGTGCTCGGCTGACCGGCCCGATCAGGTGGCGGCTACCAGCCGGACCAGCGGGATGATCCGCTCTGTCTTCACCTGATACTCGGCGAATCGCGGGGCTCGTGTCACCACCATTGTCTCCCAGAGCCGGTCTCGCTCTTCTCCATCCATCACCACGGCGCTGGCCTCGAATAGATCGGCGTCGCGTCGCACCCACACTTTCGGGTCGGCGACCAGGTTGAGATACCAGTCGGGGTCGTTTGCCGACCCGCCGAACGACGCAGCAACGAACAGGTCGTCGCCTGCCTCGAAGAACCTGAGAGGTGTGCACCGGATCTTCCCCGAGATACGACCGGTGGTGTAGAGGAGGATGAGATGACCCGCCGCCGGATGATCCACCTCCGCCCCATCGCTCTCCAGGTACTCACGGACGTTCTTGGCGGCATGAGGTAGCGACGGGGCAACCGCCCAATCCTCGATAGTCACAGCAACTCCCTCGTTCTCGAAGTCGACAATGGAGCTCGCGCCCCGGGCTTGAAGATCATAAGGACCAGAAGGGCCAGGAGCACGATCAGATCGAATCGGGCTACCTTCTCCATGGTCTTGCGATGAGACGCGGCGACCAGCGACTGGCCATACATGGCTCCACCCAACCAGAGGTCGCCGAGCAGCACATGAAAGAACAACACCCAACCCACCTCTCCTTTTGATCGAGTTACTGCATCAAACTGACCACACAGCCTCCCATCCGGCGGCCGGGGGCCCGGTCAAGGGGCTACCAGCAAGTCGAGCAACTGGTCGCCGTAGGCCTCGAGCTTGGCGGGGCCGATCCCGGGGACGTCGAGCAGGGCGGACTCGGTGCTGGGGCGCATGGTCGCTATCGCCTCCAGGGTCCGATCGTTGAACACCACGTAGGCAGGAACGCCTTGCGCCCGAGCCTGGCCGAGCCGCCAGGCCCTCAGTCGTTCGATGAGCCCCGGGTCCGCTGAGCCGCGACCGGGGGTCAAGCGCCCCGACACCCCGTCCCTGGCGACCTTCTCCCCCCAGGGCAGGGCCATGACCGTCCCGGTCTCGGTGAGCTTGACCAGGACGCCGGTGGTGAGGATCTCCGCGACAGTCCCCCGATAGCCACCGCTCACCGTCATTTCGTCGCCAACGGACATGAAGATGGCGTCGGCCGGCACCCTGCTCGGCTTCAGGTCGGATCGCGCCGGCGACGGTTCCACCTCGACGGGGGCGGTCCCTGCAATCTCGGCGAGGAACCGGGAGGGCCGGTCGTGATCGGCGATGATGGCCACCGTGACCCGGCCCCGGGTCATGGCAACGTGGAAGACGCGGCGCTCCTCCTCGATGTCGTCGGACAGCTCATGGGGCATCGAGCCTTGGTCGGCCCCGAACACAAGCACGTGGTCCCACTCCAAGCCTTTGACTCGATGCACAGTGGACAGGGCCACGCCCTGGGGCGTGGTGGGCGACGCCAACCGATCCCGGAGCCATCCCTGGAATTCGGCCGGACCCGGTGCCATCGCCGCCACCCGGCGCATTGCGGTGAGATCGTCACCCTGGCCGGCTCGGTCGGCCCTGGTCCGCCCGGCGTCGAGGGCGGCCGCCGCCCTATCGAGCCCGATGTCGGTGGTGAGCACCTCGAGCAGGCGCGACGTCGATGTGGTCGCTCCCGAGGCATGGACGATGTCGTCGCAGAGCTCGTGCCACCGGTCGGCGCGGCGGCCGTCGAGATCCTCTCCTAACCGTGCCAACTCCTCCAGCGAGAACGGGCCGCGTCTTCGCCCGACGAGTTCCCCGAAGACGCGGGTTATGCCCCGCCCGGGACGCCTGATGATCTCGAAGAGGTCACTCCGGCTCATCTGCTCCGGGTCGAGGGCGACCCTGATCCAGGCCAGCGCCGCCCGAAGCAGGGTGCGGTCGAGGATCGTGGGCGATAGCGGGCTGTGGAATGGGATCTCACGCATCGACAGGGCGACATGAACCGGGAGCAGGCTGGAGTTGACCCGTGACAGCACGGCTATGGAGCCGGGCACGACTCCAGCGTCGATGAGCGACCGGACGCGGTCGGCGGCGACCACCCCCAGCTTGTCACCGGGGCCGGAGACCACCTCCAGACCGTCGTTCACCGAGTCGGCCCGGATCGTCTTCTCCACACGGCGCTTGTTGTATCCGAGCAGGGTGGTCGCCCCGGCGACGACATCGGCAGGACTCCTGTAGTTGACCTCGAGAGCGTGCACCGCCGCCCCGGGGAAGAGGTCCTCGAAGTCGATGAGAAACCCGGGGTCGGCCCCGGCATAGCCGTATATCACCTGATCGTCGTCACCGACCCCGAACACGTTCAGCCCGGGTCCGGCCGCCAGCCGGATCAGGAGCAGATAGGCGGGGGTCAGGTCCTGGAACTCATCGACGAGAAGATGCCGGCATTGGGCCTGCCAGTGGGCCCGTAGGTCGGGAAGCCGGCATAGCGCCTCGATCGCCCCGTAGATCTGCTCGGCATGATCCGCCTCACCACGACGTTCCAGTCCCTCCCTGTAGCGGCCGAAGGTCTCGACGAAACCGGGCACATCATCACGCTCCATCTCGACGAGCTCCGGATCGCGCAACCCGATACGCACCTCGTCCAGCGCCTCCAGGTAGGGGCCGATGACGTCGGTGTTGGCACGGGGCGGGGCGGTGGCGATCGGCTCCAGCCGGCGTCGCTGCTCCCGCTCATCGATGAGCTGGATACCCGGGTTGGCCATCCGCAGGATCTCCCAGCCCAACGAGTGGATGGTGCGCACATTGAGGCGGCGCCCCTGGGGCAGCCGTTCGCTCATCTCGCCCGCCGCTCGCCGGTTGTAGGCGAGGGCGGTGAGAAACTCGGGCTCGATCCCGCGGTCCTCGATCAGATGACGGACCCGGGCGGTGAGAACCCGGGTCTTGCCCGACCCGGCGGGGGCGATGATCCGCGCCGGGCCGACCAGGTGCGACACCGCCTCCAATTGGTCCGGGGCGAGGTCGAGCGAAGGTGACCTGAACCGGGGAATCGCGGTGTCCCGGCCCAGGTCGATGCTCTCGTGGTGGATCACCATCTCGTCGACTTCCAGTGGTTGACGTGGACCACCGTCGATCCACACCAGGGTGCCGTCCGCCGTGGACACGTCGGCCGATCCGCCAACGGTGACATCGATCCGGGCCGCAGCCTTGTGCGCCCACCACCACACGGGCGGGTCGCTCCGGGCGTCGTACGAGTTGTGCCAGATCGCCTTGACCAGGCGCTCACGGAGAAACGTGAAGCGCCCGCCCAGCTCATAGGGGGCGACGGAGGAGGTTTCGGCCACAGCCAGCTCGTCGGGGGCGATGTCGAGCTCGAACACGGTCGGGGCCCGAAGCACGTAGCGACGCTGGACGTCATGGACCGTCTCGAGCAGACGGTCCGGGTCCGCCAAGAGGCCGGAGTCGATGCGCACTCGGTCGGCATCGGCCCATTGCCGCGGGGTGGTAGCCCCCGGGCCCACCACCACGGAGCGACCTAACTCGAGCGGGCCGGGTGCTGCCACGCCACGACCTTACGGTGCAGTGATGACGGATCCGATCTCGTCCTCGATGCGGCCACATTCTGCCGGCGGGAGAGCGCAAGGGTCACACCCATGCGCGCATCCGCCCGGGACGAAACTTCCAGGAAAAGTTCACCCGTGGTGTCACATTCGAGTCCTTCTGTTCGTCGTAGAGGATGAATGGGTATGCGGCCAGGAAGGAGGTCAGACCATGACGACATCTACCAATCCCCATCTCGACATCGAAATTCTGCGCCGGGCGGTGACCGGTCAGGTGATCACCCCCGATGACCCCGGGTACGACGACGCCCACCAGCTCTTCGTTCCGGCCTTCGACGCCAGCAGACCGGCGGTCATCGTGCAGGTTGCCGACGCCGCCGACGTGGCAACCGTCCTGGAGACCGCCCGAGAGAGCGGTCGCGAGCTGGCGGTCAGGAGCGGTGGGCACAGTGCAGCCGGGCATAGCACCACCGACGGCGGAATCGTCCTCGACGTCAGGGCGCTCAAGGGCCTCGAGATCGATGTCGAGTCGAACACGGCGTGGGCGGAGAGCGGCCTCACCGCCGCCGAGTACACCACGTCCACCGGCGCGGTCGGCTTGGCCACCGGCCTCGGTGACACCGGGTCGGTGGGTCTGGGCGGGATCACTCTCGGTGGAGGAATCGGGTTCTTGGTCCGAAAGCACGGGATGACGATCGACTCGCTACTGGCGGCCGAGGTGGTCACCGCCGACGGCGAACTGGTGCACACCGACTCCGAGTCGCACCCCGACCTGTTCTGGGCGATCCGGGGTGGTGGGGGCAACTTCGGGGTGGTCACCAGGCTCCAACTCCGCCTGCAGCCGGTCGAGACAATCATCGGCGGGATGCTGATCCTTCCCGCCACCAGAGATGCCATCGCCCGGTTCATCGCCGAAGCCGAGGCGGCGCCCGAGGAGCTCTCCACCATCGTGAACGTGATGACCTGCCCCCCGATGCCTTTTGTCCCCGAGGAGCTGTACGGCAGTCTGGTGATCATGGCTCTCGTGACTTGGTGTGGTGATATCGAGGAAGGGAAGAACGTGATGGATCGGTTCCGGGCCCTGGCCCCGCCGATCGCAGACATGGTCCAGGAGATGCCATACGCCCAGATCTACCCGGCCGAGGACGAGGAGTACCGGCCGATGGCCGTCGCCCGCACCAT
>JBOGEU010000415.1:0-3624 GCA_050741995.1 Acidimicrobiia bacterium
GGAGGGAACCAGGCGGAGATCGCGAATCGCCAGTGGGAGGCAGCGTTGATAGACCACCTCACGGAGCCCCGCGATCAGCTGCTCATGAGCACGGGCGACGTCGCCCCCGACCACGATCACCTCTGGATTGAAGAAGTTGACGATCCCTGCGATTACCTCGCCCAGTGCGCGCCCGCAGGCGCGCACCTCCTGGATCGCATCGAGCTCGCCGGCTAGGGCGAGGGCGGCCACTTCCTGACCGTTCTCCACGTTGTGGCCCTGCTGGCGCAGTCTCTTCGCCAGCGCCTCGCCTCCGACTGCGGCACCGAGGCAGCCTGCGTTGCCGCAGCGGCAGACCCAGTCCTCGTAGCCGGGGACCCGTATGTGGCCGATGGCGCCGGCCGAGCCCTGGGCACCGTGATGGATGCGGCCGGCTGCCACGATCCCGCAACCGACCCCGGCCTCGGCGACCTTGATGAAGAGAAAGTTGGACGCCTCGTGTCGCCATAGGGCGGTGTACTCGCCCCAAGCCATCAGATTGACATCGTTGTCGACCACAACCGGGACCCCGAAGCGCTCCTGGAGGTCATCTGCCACAGGGAAGTCATCCCACCCGGGCATGCTGGGAGGCGCAATGGCCCGTCCCGTGGCGTGTTCCACCGGACCAGGCAGACCGACACCTACGCCTCGTATTTCCACCGCGGTGCGGCCAGCCTCGGCGAGTAGGATCTCGAGCATATCGACCATCCAATCCAGATAGCGCCTGGGTCCGATGGTCATTGACTGTTCCACCGTTTTGGTGGCCAGGACACCGCCGGCCAGATCGGTCACGGCGAGTCGGGCCACAGTAATGTCGAGGTCGGCTACTAGCACCACCCCGGAATCGTGGGCGAAGCGCAGGTAGGTGGCTCTGCGCCCGCCGGTGGATTTGGCCGAACCGTCCTCCACCACCAACCCTGCATCGGAGAGCGTATCGACACGCATGGCGACCGCCGACCGGGAGATTCCGGTCAGCCGAGCCAACTCGGGTCGGGTGTTGGCCATGCCGGACCTGACCAGGCTGAGTACATGCCCGGCCGATCCCTGGTTGATGACTGGTCCGATCAAGGGCTCACCTCAGGAGTAGATGGGGAGCAACGTCGTCTCCACGAACTTCTTGGCCGCGGCGAGTTGGGCCGGCGGGTCCGGTGCGGCGTCCAATTCCAGGATGGCCCATCCCTGGAATCTGATGTCGCGGAGCGTCTTGACCCACGACACCCAGTCCACCTCTCCGGATCCGACACGGGCAAAATATGGGTGATGGCTGCGGAAGATGTCCTCGTCGATTGGGTAGAGGATTGGCGGCCTTCCCTTGGCGTCCTTCCAGTGGGAGATGATCACTCGTCCGTGGTGATCCCGGAGCACATCGACCGGGTTGGTACCACCGGTCGTGATGTGAGCAGTGTCCGGACAGAACGACACATACACGGGGTCGGTCAGCTGCATGAATAGATCGAGGTCACGTCTCAACCAAAAGACAGCGTGGGTCTCGGGATGGATGGCCAACCGCACCCCGCGTTTGAGCGCCACGTAGCCCATCTGGTTGATGAGGCCGGCCAGGTCGCTGGCATAGGCGACATCGACGAAGAGGGGTGGGTCGTCATCCCAGCTCTGGCGCATCGGAAGTCCCGCGATCATGATGTCGCAGCCGGCCTGACTCAGGAAGTCGGCATACTCGGCCACCTCGTCGAGGATCACCTTCCGGCGTTCCTCTGGTTGCCAGTCGCCACCCAACACCAACCCGGTGTAGAAGCCACTACATACGACCAACCCGCGCTGTCCCACAGCCTCACTAAAAGCGCGAGCAGACCCGTAGCGGGCGAGCGCATTGCGCCAGTGGCCAGGACCGAATGTGATCTCCACACCGTCCACACCGGCTTCGGCGAGTGTGTCCAAGGCGCGGTCCCAGAAGACGTCCGGCGAGAGAATCTCGTTGTTGTAGAACGCGTTGAAATCTGTCATCCCCCAGAAGCTGGGGTCGTACAGCGTGATCAGGTCGACACCGAAACGCAGGTTCCTATTGTTTGCCATCCGCTTCCTCTCATTGTCCTCGCTGCCGTCCCACCGCGGTGGTGAGGATGTGGCTTCATCTCTTGCCGGTGTCGTCGCCGACGGTCATCTCGCAAGATTCACCATCATTATTACAAACTGGCCGAAGTTTGACAAAACTTTGTGTAATCGCTTATATGAGTTGTGCAGAGCGGTTCGAGATCACGCCAGCAATGGTAGATCGCATCGGCGCTTCGGAGGAGGAAGCTGAGTGAAACCTGAATCTGTGAGGCTGGGGTGTAGCCCGACATCGATCGCGGTCGTCGGATGAAGAGCAAAGTTGTCAACCGCGGCCAAGGCGTATGGGACCTCGAGTTCGAACAAGGCTTTGGCATCGAATTCCTGATCGACGGTTCCACAACCGAGAGCAAGCGTGTTGTGATGGGCCACACGATCATGCCCCCCAGCGCCAGGAACCAGGCCCACGTACATGAGAACGTGGAGGTGGTCTGGACCCTGGTCAAGGGCCACACACTCCACTTTTCCGATTCCCTCGAAGGCGGCAACTACAAGGAGACCGAGTGCCACGACGGGACCTTCGGCTACGTCAATCCCGGAGACCTCCACGTCGGTATCAACCTCAGTGACGAGATGCGGGGAGAAGTCGTCTTCTGTTACGCAGGAGCGAACAGCAAGGACGGCGCCGGGACGGTCTTCGTCGACGCTCCAGATGTGGTCATCCAGCACCTTGCCGAACGTGGCCTGACCCTCGAGGACCTCGACCTGGAACAGAGGATCGAGTAGCCCATGGGCGTAACCGGTGTCATCGACCGTGACAAGACCGTCAAGGACCGCACGGTCGAGCAGGGAATGGAGGTTGAGATCATTGCCTCCGCGGCGCAATGCGGCTCCGAGAACCTCTTCTACGGGATCGGTGTTCTCGACCCAGGAGCACATACCGGACTCCACGTCCATGACGGAATCGAGATCGCCTGGTTCATGCTCGCTGGCGAAACGTACTGCGTGATGGGGTCCCTCGAGGACGGGGACTACGGGATCGAAGAGTGCCATCGCAATTCAGCCGGGTACGTGGCGTCGGGCGAAATCCACCTTCAGGTGAATCGAAGCGATACCGAGCCAGCGGTGATTCTGATGGCATACGTCGGGACCAACACCGCACCCGGGGCGCAGGGTCGCTTGGTCGAGATGCCCGAGGTGCTCCAGGGTCTTCTCGAAGCAAAGGGGATAACACTCTCGGACCATGTCATCACGGCTCGAAAGACTTCCCGAACTGAGAAATAGAGGAGAACCTGTGTCAAGGAAGGAGAGACGCTCACATGGGCAGTAGAAACGATCCAGAAGAGAGCGGCCCGAGCCGACGGAGAGCCGTGGCGATTATCGCCGCAGTTGCGTTGGTGATCGGGGCATGCGCCGGAACGGATGAGGGAGAGGTTTCCACAACAACGGCCGGCCCGGACGGCACCACCTCCGATACCGCGGCCCCCGGACCCAGCGACGAGCCGGTCGAGCTGACGATCTGGTTCACCCAAGAGGAAGGGACACCGAGCTTCGACCCGTTCATGGCCAAGTATCCCAACATCACGGTAAACATCGACA
>JBOGEU010000416.1:0-5003 GCA_050741995.1 Acidimicrobiia bacterium
CTCGGCGCCATCGCTGCTCCAACACGGGGAGGTGGAGACCCTGTTCCATGAGTTCGGCCATGTGCTCCACCAGAACCTGGGTCGATCCGAGCTGACCCGATTCTCCGGCACCAACGTCGAGCGTGACTTCGTCGAAGCCCCGAGCCAGATCATGCAGCATTGGGTGTGGCGGGCCGACGTGTTGCGTCGCTTCGCCCGTCACCACGAGACCGGCGAGCCGATACCAGACCGTCTCGTCGAGCAGCTGGTCGCCGCACGTCGGCTCAACGTGGCGGTCCATCAGCTGCGCCAACTCCAATACGGGTGGTGGGACCAGACGATGCACGGGACCGACGCCGAGGTCGACCTCGACCGCATCCTCCGTGAAGGCGCCCGGCTCGGCCTGATGCCCTTCCACGAGGGCACGTTCTCTCTCGCCTCGTTCGGCCATCTCATGGGCGGTTATGACGCTGCGTACTACGGGTATATGTGGTCCGAGGTGTTCGGTGACGACATGTTCTCCCGCTTCGAGGAAGAAGGGGTCACCAACCCGGGCGTTGGAATGGCCTACCGACGCGAAGTGTTGGAGAAGGGTGGATCGGTAGATGCAGATGTGATGCTGACCGGCTTCTTGGGCCGTGAGCCCGAGAACACCGCCTTCCTGAGGAAGCTCGGGATCGAGTGACTCCTCATGTTCCCGGTCACACCTGCCGAAGCTTTTGCGGTGGCTA
This sequence comes from Acidimicrobiia bacterium, assembly GCA_050741995.1. Lineage (GTDB taxonomy): Bacteria > Actinomycetota > Acidimicrobiia > Spongiisociales > ZC4RG35 > JARDZU01. Next base: position 711 of record JBOGEU010000416.1, read on the forward strand.
CACGCTGATTGGTGACAGGCACGGGGTGAGCACCTAGAATGGTGATCACCGGGAACCTTCACAGCGTTCCCGACGTCTCAATCCCATAGTGGCGAAGGTTTATCGCTGCTTTAAGGGCCGGGCCGCACAGTAGGAATGCGGAACGAGGATCCAGGGAAGATCCGGTCTCAGGATCACATGAGGCATACAGAGGTTTCAACATCACCGGCCCAGCTCAAGGAGGGCCCAAATGACAGACATTGTTAGAGGAGCGGCCATAAAGGGCATGACACGACCGTCGAAGAGATTCAACGAGGGGCGGGTCTGTGCCAAGAAAGGCTGTTCGACCAAACTTTCCCAATACAACAAGGCGGAGTACTGCCACGCCCATGCCCCGGTGAGGTTCCCCCGGGTGCGCGGGAAGATCATGGACAGTCAGGACGCCTGAGGACTCTGGCCGGGACAGGTCCTCTCCCCCTCCCCGTCCCGCGTCAGACAATGCACAACGCATCGGCTTCGGCCGATGCGTTGTGCGTACCAAGGACTGAGCCCAGGTACCCTCGGGCCTATGACTGAGGTCCTTCTTCAAGCGCCCGAGATCCACTGCGACCACTGCAAGACGAGCATCGAAGGCGCGGTGAGCGCCCTCGAAGGCGTGGGGTCGGTCGAGGTCGCCATCGCCGATGCCACGGTCCGAGTCTCCTTCGACGACTCGCGGCTCGAGCTGGGCTCGATCAAGAAGGCGATCGAGGAGCAGGGTTACGCCGTCTTCGGCTGACACCCACCCCGGCGTCGTCGACACCCTCCTCTTCGACGTCGACGGGATGACCTGCGCCACATGTGCGGTGCGCATCGAACGGGTACTGGGTCGCCAGGAAGGGGTGGAGGCGGCCAGTGTCAACCTCGCCGGGGCCTCGGCGATGGTGAGGGTGATACCGGGCCTGGATATCGACGCTCTCGGTGCCGCCGTCTCCAAGCTGGGCTACACGATCACCCCGCACACCGGGGGTGAGCTGCCGCGGGACATGGTCGAGCGATATCACGACGACGAGGGCACCCAATGGCGCCGCTTCGTGATCGCCGCCATCCTCACTCTGCCCGTCTTGCTCCTCGCCATGTTCGGCCCGGACGCGCAGTGGAATCGGACGGTGCAGTGGATCCTGGTCACACCAGTGGTGATGTGGGCCGGCTGGCAGTTCCATCGTGTCGCCCTGAGACAGACCGCACATCTCAGCGCCAATATGGACACCCTCATCTCCCTCGGCTCGTTGACCGCCTACGGCTACTCGGTCTGGGCGCTGTTCAACGGCGAGCACGTGTTCTTCGAGACCGCCGGGGTGATCATCGGCCTCATCACGCTGGGCCGCGCCCTCGAGGCGCGGGCCAAGGGTCGGGCATCGACAGCGGTTCACCGGCTACTCGAGTTGGGGGCCAAGGAGGCGAGGGTGGTCGTCGACGGGGAAGAGCGGATGATCGCAACGGACAAGATCATCCCCGGCGACCTGATGATCGTGCTCCCCGGTGAGAAGATTCCAACCGATGGCGTTGTCGTTTCGGGGACCTCGTCCGTGGACGAGTCGATGCTGACCGGTGAATCGCTCCCCGTCGACCGGCAGCAGGGAGACGCGGTATATGGCGCCACCATGAACCAGATGGGCAGGATCACGGTCCGGGCCACCGCCGTCGGGGCTGACACCACGCTGGCGGGGATCGTGAGCGTGGTGGAGGAAGCCCAAGGGTCAAAGGCTCCGGTCCAACGTCTGGCCGACCGGGTGTCGGCCGTCTTCGTCCCGGTGGTCATCGTGATCGCCATCGTCACCACCGTCGCCTGGGCCCTGATCGGCAGCGACTTCTCGGAATCGCTCCGGGCCGGTGTGGCCGTCCTGATCATCGCCTGCCCCTGCGCCCTGGGCCTGGCCACCCCGACTGCGATCATGGTGGGCAGCGGCCGCGGTGCCGAGCTCGGGATCCTCTTCAAAAGGGCCGAAGTGTTCGAGCAGGCGGGAAGGGTGGACACCGTCCTCTTCGACAAGACCGGAACCCTGACCACAGGGGCCATGGACCTCACCGACACCGTCACCGACCTTGACCGACATGAATTCGTCCGTCTGGTGGCCTCACTCGAGGCGGCGTCCGGCCACCCGATCGGCCAAGCAGTGGCGCTCGGCGCCGACGCGCTCGAGATCGACCTGGTCGTTCCCGACCGGGTGGAGAGCCTGGCCGGGTTCGGAGTGGTCGGCTCGATAGAGGGCCGCTACCTGGTGGTGGGCAAGGCAAAGCTCCTCGCCGACCGCGGCCTGGCCATTGCCGATCGGTGGCTCTCCGAGCTGGCCCGCTTCGAGGACGAGGGCAAGACGGCGTTTCTCGCCGGCTGGGACGGAGAGGCCAAGGGCGTCATTGCCGTCGCCGACAGCATCCGGGACGGGGCGGCGTCAACGGTGGCGCGACTGAGGGAGGCAGGGATGGCCACGGCGATGATCACCGGCGACAACCAACGCACGGCCGATCGCATCGCCCGATCCGTCGGCATCGAGGAAGTCCATGCCGAGGTCCTCCCCTGGGAGAAGTCGGACCATGTTTCCCGTCTCCAGGCGCGGGGGCGCAATGTCGTCTTCGTGGGTGACGGGATCAACGACGCGCCCGGCCTGACCATTGCCGATCTCGGCATGGCAATGGGCTCCGGAACCGGAGTGGCGATGGAAGCCGGGGACGTGGTCCTGTTGAACGACGAAATCCGGTTGGTCGCCACCGGGATCGAGTTGGCCGAGGCGACGCTTCGCAACATCCGCCAGAACCTCATCTGGGCCTTCGGTTACAACACCGCCGCCATCCCACTTGCAGCCGCCGGTCTGTTGAGCCCGATGATCGCCGCCGCGGCCATGGCGTTCTCGTCGGTATCGGTCGTCCTCAACGCGCTGCGCCTCCGGAAGTTCCGACCCTTCTCGAGCTGACGGCTACCCCTCCACGTGGAGTAGTTTGGAGATATGGCCTCGCTGCAGTGGCTCGATCGACCGATGTTGCAAGACCCGGTTGCCCTCATCGCCTTCGAGGGCTGGGGAGATGCCGGGGAGTCCGCAAGCCAGGCAGCCTCGGAGTTCCTGGACAAGCTCGACGCCGGGCTCTTCGCCATCATCGATCCCGACGACCATTTCGACTTCCAGGTGCGTCGACCCATCGTGGAGTTGGATGCCACCGGGATCCGCTCGATCTCCTGGCCCCGAAACGAGTTGTACGCGGTGAAAGGCGTGGAGCGGGACATGGTGATCCTCCTCGGTGAGGAGCCGCACTACCGGTGGAAGGCGTTCACCAACGACGTGGTCGAGGTGATGAAGGTCACCGGGGTGACCAGGGCGGTCACCATGGGGGCGTTCATCGGCCAGGTTGCCCACACCCTTCCCGTGCCACTTGTCGGTTCTGCCAACCGCCCCGACGACTTGAGCATCCACGGACTGCTGCCATCTGGGTACGAGGGGCCGACCGGGATCCTCGGCGTCCTCAATCATGCCCTCGAGAACGCCGGCATCGATGTGATCTCGGTTTGGGCCGCGGTCCCGCACTATCTCTCCAACCAGGAGTACCCACCGGCCACCGAGGCACTGGCGGTCAAGGCCTCCGAGCTGTGCGGGGTGACGCTCGACATAGGAGAGCTGTCCAGTGCTTCGAGACAGTTCCTCTCGACGGTCGATGCGGCCATCGAGGGCAACGCCGAGCTCGAGGAGTATGTCGAACGTCTCGAGCAGGAAGCCGACGACGACCGAGGCGACCGGCTGGTCGAGGAGATCGAGAAATACCTTCGGGGTCATTAGACCCCGATGAACATCGTCTTCTACTTACATCTCCTGGGCGCCACAGTGTGGGTCGGCGGACTGATCACCCTCTTCGCCATCATGTCGGCGGTGCGACGCGCGACGGCCGACCGGCACCTGCTCGCCGTGATCGCCAGGCGGTTCGGCGCCGTCTCCTGGATTGCCATCGGCGTCTTGGTCGTCACCGGCCTGATCCAAGCCGCCGACTACGGGTGGACCGGTTTGCTCCTGGTCAAGGTTTCCCTGGTCCTCGCCTCGATCATCCTCGCCATCTGGCACACACTTGGTGCCCGCACCCAACTCCCCGCCGTGCGCGGCATGATCCAGGCCCTGATCCTCGTCCTCGCCCTGATCATCCTCGCCCTGGCCATAGCGCTGTAGGGACCAGCCCCGGCGCCAACGTGGTGCGCGTACCTGAGGTTCATGGCGCCATATATGGCGCTAAGACGACAACGAAGAGACGCTTCCCCGTGTCCGGCGTCTCTTCTGTGTTCACGTTGCGCCATAT
>JBOGEU010000417.1:0-1850 GCA_050741995.1 Acidimicrobiia bacterium
GCCGTCGTCGTCACGGAATCGGTCCGGGCCGCTGTAGCCGGGCAGGCTCTGCGCTCGGACCAGGAACGCCGCCATCTGGCCCCGGGTCACATGATCGTCGGGGCAGAAATGGTCGTTGGCGGGCGGGTTGCAGCCCTGGGTGATCCCTTCTCCGGCCAGCCATTGGATGGCGTTCTCGAAGATGTGGCCATCGTCATCGGTGAACGGGTCGCTCGGATCCGGGTTGGGCTCGGCTTCGACGGTGACGATGAACGTCTCCTGATCGCTGAGGACCGGGCTCCCGTTGTCGGTGACCTTGACCGTGACCGGGTAGTCGCCCGGCGCCTGGCTCGGGGTCCAGGTGAAGGTGCCGCCCGAGGTGATGGCCGCTCCCGAAGGCGGACTGGTCAGTGAGAAGGTGAGGCCATCGCCGTCGGGGTCGGTCGCGGTGGCGGTGAACGACAACTGCGCCCCCTGGGTCGCCGTCCGGTTCCCGATCGCCCCCAGGACGGGGGAGAGGTTGCTGTTGGTGGTCGTCCACTGGAAGACGACCGTGTCGCTCAGCTTCGGCGAGCCGTTGTCTTCCGCCTTGACGGTCACGCTGTACGGCGAGCCGGCGGTGGCGCCCACGGCCACGGTCCCGGTGATCTTCCCGGTGCTCGGGTTGATGCTGAGCCCGGTGGGAAGCCCGGTGGCGCTCCAGGTCAGGGTATTGGCGGGAGTGCCGATCGGGCGGTCAGGGTCGGAGCCGCCGACGGTCACATCGACCTGCTCGGTCTCGGCATGGGGCCCGAGATTGCCCGGGCTGATGACGACCGGAGCCTGGTTGACCTCGTTGACGGTGATGTTCACGACGACGTCCCTGTGCTCAGCCGGGCTGCCGTTGTCGGTGACCCGAATCGTCAGATCGTAGATCCCCGGGCCCTCGGCCTCGGTTGGGACCCATTGGAACACCCCGTTGGCTCCGAGGACGGCCCCGGCGGGCCAGGGATCCCCGGCCTCGGAGAAGGACAAAGTCTGCCCGGCGTTGGGATCGGTGGCGGTGGCGGTGAAGTTGAGCTGCGACCCTTCGGCGATGACCTTGGGTGTGATCGAGTCGATTACCGGCTGCTGATTGGCCTGGACGTCGATGGTGACGGTGGCGGTGTTGGAGAATCCGCTCACTCCGTCGTTTGCCCTGAATGTGAAGTTGGTCTGACCGGTGAAGCTGCCGGGGTTGTAGGTGACCGTGTTACCGGTCAGAGTGCCCAAGGTCCCGGTACCGGCTCCCGGAGGGCTCACGATCGAATAGGTGAGGTCCTGGCCGTTCACGTCGGTAGCGACGAGTGTGATCTGAATCGGCTGACTGGGGGCGGTGCTCACGCTCTGATCCTTGGCCACCGGAGCGGCCGGGGGCACGGGCCCAAAGGTGACCTGATGGATCTGGCCGTCCACCGACTCGGGGTCGCCGAGAGAGCCGCGGTCGGCGATCCAGTAGGTGTCGGCGGCGCCGACGGCCAGACCCGAGATCTGATCCAGCCCGGCGATCCCGGTCGCGTCGTGGATCTGGACGAAGGCCGACGGGTCGTCGGGTGTCGCCGGGATGGCGATCTCGTAGATCACATTGTCGTCTTGGGCCCCGGCGAGGAGATGCCCGCTTGCGGCGTCGAAGGCCAATCCCTCCCACTCTTCGGGTCGGGTTCCCGAAGTTGGAGGCGGGATGACGAAGTCGGTGATGGTCACCCCGTTGGAGAAGTCGCCGTCGACCGGGTCGATGTCGAAGATCTGTGCCGCCTCACCGTTGAGGACGTAGAGATGGCCGTTGCCGGCGAGAGTGGGATCTTCGGTGTCACCCGATCCCAGGGTTCCCAGGTTGATGAACACATCGGGGT
>JBOGEU010000418.1:0-1713 GCA_050741995.1 Acidimicrobiia bacterium
CGCCCTCGTGCTCGTGCCCGGCCTCCTCGGCGACCGTCGTGGTGGTCGCCGGGGCGCTGGTGGTCGACGTTGTCGGCGCCACCGTGGATGTGGTGGTCTCGACAGCTGCCGACGTGGTGGTCTCCGCAGCCTCCTCACCGCATGCCGCGACCAGTGTCGCCAGCACGATGAAGATCGCCATCGTGGCTCGTGGTCTCACGATTGTGCTCCGGTCCTCCGGTCCCTGGAGGCCAACGTACGAGCCCGACCTTCCTGAAATCTTCCTCTCGGCTCTCGATCCCCTCACGACACCGTCCCCAGATAGAAGTACGGGTCGAGGACTCGCACCTCTGAGATGATGTCGACCGGGAGACCGTTGAGAGCGGCGACCCGCCGGATGGCTTCCGGCGACGGACCGTCGTATATGCAGAAGGTCTTCTTCTTGTCCAAGGACACAAACGACTGGACCCAGGTGACGTGCTCGCTGGCGTTGTTGTCCACCACCCCGAGACAGGCCTCGATGCCCACCGGATCCGACGGGATCTCGAGCGAATCGTGAAAGGTCCTCTCGACTACGTAACGCGGCATGGTTCCTCCTCATTGACCGGGTAGCTCCAGGCCATGAGGCGAACGTATCGACGGGGAGGGGCCCCCACATCGGGGCACACCCCTATTCAGCGGGCCGGCCACCCCCATGTTGGGGGAGATCGAGGGACTCCATCAGGGAAATGGCCCTGGCACGGGTTCCGACACCGAGCTTGGACAGGATGGCCGACACATGGTGCTCGACGGTCTTCTTGCTGATGAACAGCTTCTCGGCGATCTCCCCGTTGGAGAGCCCCCTGCCGATCAGGGTGAGCACTTCTGCCTGACGGGCGGTGAGATGGAAGGGATTGGCCATGGTCTGAGGCCTGGGCCCTCGAGGGATGCTGTCCACACCTCGGTCGCGCAGGCGTGCCCGGGTCAGGGAGGCCACGGGACGGGCGCCGAGACGGTCGAAGATCTCGATCGCCCCGAGCATGGCGTCGGTGTCACCGTCGGCCAGAGCGAGAGCTTGCTCATATGGGCACCCGATCCGACCCCAGAGCTCGGCGGCGTCTCTCCAGTTCCCGGTCATGTGCAATCGGAACGGTTCGGCGGACCGGTCAGCTGGGCCGTCGACCACCCCGGCCTTCCACATCCAGAACCCGATCTCGCCTCGTGCCCACACACTGTCGGCCTTCAAGGCCTCGGAATACACCCGCTCCAGGATGCCCGCCATCTCTCCGACCCTGCCTTCGAGCCATGCCAGCTCGGCTAGCCCGCACAACGGCGACCATAGATGCTGCATCTCGCCTCCCTCACCGAGGACCAACGCCCTCTTCAAAGCCTCCTTCGCCCCCGGATCCCCTCTTCGCACCCGAGCCCGGCCCAGGGCGCCGACGGCGGTCACCGGCGAGATGTAGCCGCGTCCCGACGGCCCATCCGCCACCAGCTCGGCGTAGGTCCCGACGTCGTCCCACCGTCCCTGCTCGAAGGCGATCCGGGCCATCCAGGCCCGGTTGTAGGCAACGAGGTAGTCCTCGTCGGTGCCCAAGCCCATCTCCACCCCTCGTTCCAACGCCTCCAGGGCCGGTGCATAGACCCTTGCTTCGCCGCCCCGGAGCCCAACATCTCCAAGGCGCTCTGCACCATCCGGCTGTTGCCCTCCTGCTCGTAGATCCGGATCGACTCGTGCAACAGCATCACGCCCCG
>JBOGEU010000419.1:0-1096 GCA_050741995.1 Acidimicrobiia bacterium
CGCTGAGCCGTACGGGCTCCGCTGTGCGTGATTGAATCTCGTCCTGGGCCGAGAGGGGGAACGTCAGGTCGAAGCCCACCTTGGATCCGGTGAGGCTCCCGTCCAGGGACGGATCGAGTGGGATGACACGCATGTCGGCCATGACCACCAAGTCCCGGTCTCCCAGGAACCTGGTCGACAACGCCCATTCCATCTGATGGTCGTTGAAGATGTCGATGTCGTCGTCGACGACGAAAACATGCTTGACGTTTGCCACAGATCCCAGGACCGCTGCGATCGCATTACGCGCTTCGCCGGCGGATCTCTGTCTCAACGACACCCGCACATTGTGTGTCCCGTTGCCGGATTCGGTGGCAAAGACCGACACCGGTTCCCGGACGGCCTGACGCAAGGCCTCCCAGACCGTGGTCTCGGTCACCAGTGAGCCCATGATCGCGGTGTCGGTCAAGCCCAGGTGGCGGCCGCTTATGGTGACCGTCTGGAACAGAGCGTCGGCGCGCTTGGTAATTGCGGTGAGGTGGAACACGGGGTTGTTCTTCATCCGCCCGTAGTAGCCCATGAACTCCCCGAACGGGCCTTCGGCTTCGGAGTATCCGTGCTCGTCTAGATAGCCCTCGAGCACGATCTCGGCGTCGGCCGGCACCCGGATGTCGTTGGTGACGCACTTCACGACCGGCACCGATCCCCCGCGGAATGACGCGAGAAGGCTCAGCTCGTCGGCCGCTTTGCGTTGTACCGCAGTCAACGAGTCCACCGGGTGGGACCCGACGACGAAGCTGACAGGCAAGCGACGCCCCGATGCCATCTCCTGCTGATAGATGGCTCTGAGGTCCGAAGGCGAGTGGAGGTTTATCCCGGCCTGCCTTCTCCCGCGCAGCATCATGCGGCGAAAGCCGATGTTGGTGGACCCGGTGCTCGGGTCGAGCGCAAAGTCGATCGATGCCGAGATGTAGGGCCCGCCATCCAGGTCGTGCTGGACATGCACCGGGAGCGACGTCAGATCGGCTTGGTCTCCCTCGAGCACAACTTGATGGACCGGGGCATCTTCCGACGGGACATCGACGATCGACCCTGTACCGTCTCCTCTCCTCAGAAG
>JBOGEU010000420.1:0-4383 GCA_050741995.1 Acidimicrobiia bacterium
GTTTCCCCACCCCAGACCGTCACCAGCAAGAGGAGGCCGATGCCGCCGGTCATCAACAGTGCGCCCAGCCAGTCGATGCGATGGCCGTGTCGTGCGAAAGGCAGCTTGAGATTGCGTTGGGTGACCACCAATGCGACCAACCCGAGCGGGACGTTGATGTAGAAGATCCAGCGCCAGGTCAGGTTGTCGACGAAGTACCCGCCGAGTAGTGGGCCGACGACGCTGGACACCCCGAACACGGCGCCGATGTAGCCCATGTAGCGACCACGCTCACGTGGGGAGACGACGTCGCCGATGATCGTCATGGCGAGGGTCATCAGGCCTCCGGCACCGATTCCCTGAACGGCCCTGAAGGCGATGAGTTGGAACATGGTCTGCGAGGCGCCGGAGGCGATGGAGCCCAGGACGAACAGGACTATGGCGAACTGGAAGAGATTCTTCCGGCCATACATGTCGGAGATCTTCCCGTACAGAGGCACGCTGACCGTTGACGCCAGGAGATACGCGGTCACCACCCACGACAGGTGGCTGAGCCCACCGAGCTCGCCGACGATGGTCGGAAGCGCGGTGGCCACGATCGTCTGGTCGAGCGCGGCGAGGAGCATTGCGGTCATCAGCCCGGCGAAGACTCCGAGAATCTGGCGGTGGGTGAGCTCGCCGTAGGCAGGGAGCTGGGCGGCGGGCGTGGTCACGAATGGTCCTCCATCTCGGCCACGCGCTCTGCGAGGCGTTCCATCATGTCGGCGAACTGCTCGATGTCGTCGTCCGGCCAGTCCGCGACGAGCTCGGCGAGTATCTCATGGCGTGCGAACCGCACCCGGTCGAGCATGTCGGCCCCCGACTTGGTCAGGGTCACCACCCATCGCCGTCGGTCGTCATCGGACCGCCTTCGCTCCAGATAACCGCTGGTGACTGCGGCATCGACCATCCGGCTCGCCGTCGAAGCGTCGACGCAGAGCCACGCTGCCGCATCCCTCACCGCGATATCGCCTTTGGTCTGGGAGACTGCGTGGAGCGTCCGGGCCAGGCTGGGGTCGATGTGGGCGCCCAGTCTTTCGCCGAACCGGCGACGTAGCGCCGGGGCATCCCACAGCCTCCTCATGCGGATGAACGCCAGTTCGAGACGGGTCAATCGGTCGGGGAGAAGCGCACTTGTATGCATGATGCACACATATGTTAGCCCATCCCCCGAACAACCGATCCGGTCACCACGGTACCGGCTTTCACCGTCTTCCAGATCAGATTGGTCCCCGGGCGATAGGCGATGTGGGCCGCAGAGGGGGCATCGAGGATCAACAGGTCGCCCACCGCACCGGGCACGATCGACCCGTGGTCGTCGAGACCGAGCGAGATCGCCCCACCGCGGGTTGCCGCATGCACTGCCTGTTCGACGGTGAGACCCATCTGGACCACGGCGAGGCTGATCACGAGCCCCATCGACTCGAAATAGGAGGTCCCCGGGTTGCAGTCTGTGGCCAGGGCAACCGTGACCCCATGCTCGATGAGCATCGGCCCCGGAGCCTGGTCCGAGCGTAACGAGTAGGAGGCACCGGGCACGAGCACAGCGACCACACCGGCATCGGCCAGGGCGACGGCGTCGTCGACGTTGGCGTGGTCGAGATGGTCGGCACTGGCAGCACCCAGCTCGGCGGCCAAAGCTGCGCCCCCGGATCGGGAGAGCTGCTCGGCATGGACTCGCGCCTCGAGACCCAGCCCTGCCGCCGCCTGGAGCACGCGTCGTGCCTCTTCGACGGAAAACGCGCCTGCTTCGACGAAGACGTCGCAATAATCGGCGAGAGGTCGGGCCGCGGGCAGCATCTCTTCGACCACCAGGTCCAGGTACCGGTCGCGATCGTGACGGTGCTCGGGAGGCACGGCATGAGCGCCGAGAAACGTGGTCTTCACGGTGATCGGCAATTCCTCTCCGATACGGCGCGCCACCCGAAGCAGGCGAAGCTCGGTCTCGAGATCCAGCCCGTACCCCGACTTGATCTCCACGGTGGTGGTCCCGGCGGCAATCATCCTGAGGGCCCGATCGGCCGCCTGCCTGAACAGGTCATCCTCGGAAGCGGCACGAGTGGCGCTCACCGTCGAGACGATGCCGCCACCAGCTGCGGCGATGTCCGAGTAGGAGGCACCGGCGAGTCTCCTGGCGAACTCGTCGGCCCGGTCCCCGGCGAATACGAGGTGGGTGTGGGCGTCGACAAAGCCGGGGATCACCGCCCGCCCGGCGCAGTCGATGTGATCGGCCCCCGCCCGCGCCGGTGCATCGCCCTCCGGCCCGGCATAGGAGACCTTTCCGTCGATCACCATCACCGCGGCATCTGCAACGGACTCACCGGCATTGGTCGTGAGCCGGCCGATCCCGGTCAGGAGCAGGTCGGTCACGGCCCCGCTGTCGACGTTATCGATCCGTCGGCGATCAAGGCGGCGACGACCTCGATCTCCTCGCCGAGGGACCGGTCCCGGTCGAGGTGAGGCACGTGTCGCCTGATCAACTCCATCACCGCAGCGTTGCCCGGTCCCGGTGCGAGGGGTCTTCGGTACTCGACACCCTGAACCGCGCACAGGATCTCGATCGCCACCACCCGGCGAGCGTTGTTCAGGACCTGGGACAGCTTGCGGCCCGCACCCCACCCCATCGACACATGGTCTTCCTGGTTCCCCGACGTGGGGATGGTGTCCACCGAGGCCGGATGCGAGAGGACCTTGTTCTCGGCGACCAGGGCGGCCTGGACGTACTGGCCGATCATGTAGCCCGAGTGGAGACCCGGGTTGGTCGCCAGGAAGGCGGGCAGCCCGCGGGATCGGGCGGGGTCGAGCAGGCGGTCGGTGCGGCGTTCGGAGATCGACCCCAGCTCGGAGACGGCGATGGCGGCGAAGTCGAGGACGAATGCGAGCGGCTGGCCGTGGAAATTGCCGGCGGACACCACCTCGCCGGTATCCGGGATGACGATCGGATTGTCGACCACCGATCCCAGCTCACGGGTGAGGACCGCGTCCATGTGGTCCAGGGTGTCGGCGACCGCACCGTGGACCTGAGGGGCGCATCGCAGCGAGTAGGCGTCCTGGACGGCGTGGTCGAAGTCGTCGGCATGGCTGGCGCCGATGGTGCTGCCGTCGATCAGCGCCGAGATCCGGGCGGCGGAGGACAACTGGCCAGGATGGGGGCGGAGGCGGTGGATGTCCTCACGGAACGGGCGGGAGCTGCCCATCATCGCCTCCACGGTCAAGGCACACGCTGCATCGGCCGCGATGAGCAACTGCCTCGCTTCGTGCAGGGCGAGCGCTCCCATCGCCGCCATCCCCTCGGTCCCGTTGAGCAGAGACAGGCCTTCCTTGGCGTGGAGTGCGATCGGCTCGAGATCGGTATCGGCGGTGGGGAGCACCTTCCCGTCGATCTTCACTTTTCCCTCTCCGATGAGCGGCAGCGCCATGTGGGCGAAGGGAGCCAGGTCGCCCGAGGCTCCGACCGAGCCCTGGGAGGGGACGACCGGCAGAATGTCACGTTCCAGCATCTCGAGCAGCCGTTCGACGATCAAGGGTCGCACCCCCGAATGGCCCTGGGCGAGGGTCCTCGCCCTGAGGAGCAGGATGGCTCGGACCAACTCGTCGGGGAGGGGATCGCCCACCCCTGAGGCATGGGAGCGGATCAGGTTGTACTGGAGGACCTCGGCTTCGTCACGCCCGATATGGGTCGAGGCCAGGGCACCGAACCCGGTGGTGATCCCGTAGACGACCTCGCCGGATTCGACTGCGGCGGCCACCACCGCCCGGGCCGGCTCCATCCGTTCCACCAACCCCGGTCCCGGGATTGCGCCTGCCCGGCGGTGGGCCACCTCGACCACCTGGCTCGGGGTCAGAGGGCCGCCGTCGACGATGATGTCGGTCACCGCGGTCACGGTACCGAGTCGATTCCAGGGAAGGCGGGACGAGGCGATACCGTTGCCTCAGATGATGACCGACCTCACCCCGCTGCTTTTCGAGCCAGGCGCCTCGGTGGCGGTGATCGGGGCCACCGATCATCCGAACAAGTACGGGGGGATCATCTATCGCGACCTGAAGCGGAAGGGATTCGAGGTGATGGCGGTCAATCCCTACCGGGAGACCGTCGACGGCGATCCATGCTGGGCCTCGGTCAAGGATCTGCCCGACAAGCCCACCATCGCCGACTTCGTGATCCCGGCGAGACGGGGGCTCCAGGTCGTCGACGAATGCGAGGAGGCCGGCATCCTCAACATCTGGCTGCAGCCCGGCGCCGACTCACCCGAGCTCACCGCCCGCCTCGACTCCGGCCCCTTCAACTGGCTCGCCCATGCCTGCATCATGGTCCGGGCCCGGACGGTCTCACCGCTTACCTGAGGTTCCTGGCGCCATATATGG
>JBOGEU010000421.1:0-2966 GCA_050741995.1 Acidimicrobiia bacterium
CCGGCGAATCCCGTGCTCACCAGACCGGCTCTGACCGAATCGCTGTCGCGGAAGTCGTGCCATCCCGCAACCTGGCCCTCTTCGGGCAGGTCGTCCCAGGTCTCGTCTTCGAACTCTCTGCTCGCCACCGTCTCCGCAGACGCGGAGGGCCCGGTCGAAAGCACGAGCAGGGCGAAGGTGAGGAAGAGGGCGACTCGGGCCCACTTGGCCGTCATCTGAGAGGACCGTAGTGGGGCTCGCCGTCTGTGCCCACCCCGATTCTTCGAGTGTCCTCTGGCTAGATGAAGAGATCCGATAGGCTGCGCCGATGCTGAAACGGCTCCTGACAACGCTCATTCTGGCGGGTCTCCTCGCCCCGACCCTCCCCAGCACCATGGCCGGAGCCGACACCATGGAGCCCTATGCCGGGGACGGGCAGCTCTACGCTCAGGAGTCGTCCTCGACCGCGAAGCTGCAGAGGGCCCTCAAGGACAAAGGCTTCTACCGGGGCTCGGTTGACGGGGCATACGGCGCCAAGACCCAGCAGGCGGTCATGGCATTCCGCAAGGAGATCGGCGCCTCGCGCTCCTACTCGTGGAGCGATTCGCACTGGGACGAGCTCGAGCTGTACCAGGCCCCTTTCACCAAGTTCGACGAGCCGGACCGGGTCGAGATCAACCTGACCAAGCAAACGGCACATCTCTTCCGCAACGGCGACCTGGTGGCGACCTTCCCCATCTCGTCGGGGAACGGGGACCGGTACTTCGCCAATGGGGTCTGGAAGACCGCCAACACCCCCACCGGCAACTTCAAGGTGTACCGGCACGCGTCGGGCTGGTACGAGTCCACCTTGGGACTCGGCCTGATGCTCAGCCCCTGGTTCTTCAACGGCGGGATCGCCCTCCACGGCTCGACCTCGGTGCCTCCGGGCCCGGCCTCTCATGGCTGCGTCCGGCTCACCACCTGGGACAGCGGGTTCCTCGACGATCACATCTTCATCGGGATGCCGGTCCACGTCTATCGCTCCAGTGAGGGCCCGGTCTACGGAAGTGACGGTCCGTTCGCGGATGTCCCCGCCGACCACACGTTTGCCGCCGCCATCCAGTGGATGGTGGACAACTCGTTCACCAACGGGTGCCGTGATTACTTCTACTGCCCCAACGCGTCGGCGACCCGTGGTGAGATCGCGGCGTTCCTGAAGCGGACTCTGGAGAGTCATCTCGGCCCGGCGCCCGAGGATGTCACCTTCACCGACACCAATGGGCACATGTTCGAATCGGCTGTGGAATGGCTGGCCGGTCACGGTATAACCGTGGGCTGTGACCCGCCGCAGAACTCCAACTACTGCCCGGACCGCCGGGTGACGCGGGGCGAGATGTCGGCGTTGTTCAAACGGGCCCTCGAGACCTCGATCGTGGTCGACCCGGCGCTGATCGACCCGGGCCGATTCACCGACACCCAGGACTCCATGTTCATCAACTCCACCGCCTGGCTGGCGGCGAGCGGGATCACCGTCGGGTGCAACCCGCCGGACAACACACAGTTCTGTCCCAAGCAGTACGTGACCCGGGGCGAGCTTGCGGTGTTCCTCAAGCGCATCCTCGACCGGCTCTAGTGGACCACTAGTGTTCGATTACCCGGGCCGGGTGCAGCGCCTGCAAGAGCTCATGGGCGAGGCCGGGGTGGGCGCCATTCTCCTCTCGGTCGGCCCCGATCTGCCCTACTTCACCGGATACGAGGCGATGCCCACCGAGCGTCTCACCATGCTCGTGTTGCCGGTGGTCGGCGAGCCGATCCTGTTCATCCCCCAACTCGAGGCGCCCCGGGTGGCTGTCAGGGAGTTCGAGATGGTGCCGTGGGGCGAGACCGATGACCCGGTTGCCCTGGTGGCCAAGGCGGTCTCGGTGTCGGATCGGGTCCTGATCGGGGACCACACCTGGTCGGCCTTCCTCCTCGGGCTACAGAGGGAGCTTCCCGATGCGTCGTGGGGCCTGGCGTCCACCCTCACCAAAGAGCTGCGGATGCGAAAGGAGGCGGCAGAGATCGAGGCGCTCCGTGCCGCCGCCCATGGCGTCGATCGGGCTTTGGCCCGGATCCCGTCCGAGCTGGAATTCGCCGGGAGAACCGAGGCCGACGTCTCCCGTGATCTGCAGCGGATGACCGTCGAGGAGGGCCACGAGGTGGCAGCGTTTGCAATCGTCGCCTCGGGCCCCAACGGGGCCTCTCCCCATCACGTCCCGGGGAACCGGGTGATCGAGCCGGGCGATATGGTGATCTGCGACTTTGGTGGACGCCACGACGGTTACTTCTCCGACGTCACCAGGACGTTCGTGGTCGGGGCGCCGGGTGAGGAGCAGGTGGAGATCCATTCCGTCGTCGCCGCCGCCAACGCGGCCGGGCATGCAGCGGTCGGACCCGGGGTGCCCTGCCAGGAGATCGATCGAGCGGCGCGCAGCGTGATCGACGATGCCGGGTACGGGGAATTCTTCATCCACCGCACCGGGCACGGGATCGGCTTGGAGACCCATGAGCACCCCTACATGGTCGAAGGAAACGATCGGCCTCTCGAGCCGGGGATGACTTTCTCCATCGAGCCCGGGATCTATGTGCCCGGTCGTCTCGGGGTCCGGATCGAGGACATCGCCGCCTGCACCGAGTCAGGCATCGACGACCTCAACCAGGCGGATCGAGCCTTGCTACCCGTCGCCTAGGACGGGCCACTAACGGAACTTGAGACGTCGCATGGCGAACGCCGCCATCTTGAGCAGCACCATCCCGTGACGCCATCGGTCGATGTTGGTGGTCCCGTACTCCCGCTCCCGGTATCGGATCGGCATGTCGAGGATCTTCAGGTTGATCTTGGCCGCCCCGAACAACAGGTCGAAGTCGCCGAAGGGGTCGAATTCCCCGAAATAGGAGCGGTTGGCGGCGATGACGTCGTAGGACTTCCGGGTCAGGACCTTGGTCCCGCAAAGGGTGTCCTTGAC
>JBOGEU010000422.1:0-1630 GCA_050741995.1 Acidimicrobiia bacterium
CTGCTCGCCGCCGCCCTGACCGGCGACGACCCGGTGATCTTCCTCGAGCCCAAGGTGCTCTACCGCGCCGGACGCGAGGACGTTCCGATCAAGCATTTCACCGTTCCCATCGGCCGGGCCCGGGTTCGACGGGTGGGAACCGATCTCACCCTTGTCACCTACGGCGGGTTGGTCCCCGTTGCCCTCGAAGCCGCATCCCGGGTCGACGAGTCGGTCGAGGTCATCGATCTCCGCACGCTCTTCCCCTGGGATCGGGAGACGGTGCTCGATTCGGTGAGGAGGACAGGGCGCCTCCTATTGGTCCAGGAGCCCCAGGGCTCGGCCGGAGTCGCCGCCGAGGTGGCCGCAGTGGTCGCCGAGCATGCCCTCTACGACCTCGATGGGCCCATCGTCAGGGTCACCGGCTTCGACAGCCCGTGGCCACAGTTCGCCATCGAGAAACACGCCCTGATCGACGCCGGTCGCATCGTCGCCGGCATCGAGGAGACACTCAGGGGGTGAGCCGGCGGCAGGCCGTTGCGGTCTTCGGCTCGTCCCAGACCGAGTCGGGCTCGTCGGATTGGGATGAGGCGCAACGGGCGGGTGCTCGACTCGCCGCAGCCGGGCTCGACGTCGTCACCGGGGGCTATGGGGGAACGATGGAGGCGGTGTCACAGGGCGCCGCTCATGCCGGGGGCCATGTCATCGGAGTCACCGCACCGAGTCTGTTCAGCGACCGCTCCGGTGCAAACCCCTACGTGACCGAAGTCATCGAGGGTGCGAGCCTCGCCTTGCGCATCGGCACGATGATGCAGCGATCCGCCGCCAGTCTCGCCCTGCCGGGCTCGATCGGGACCGCTGCCGAGCTCATCATCGCATGGAACACCAATCACATCCTTCGCCAGGACGGTGGCAGCCCGATCCCGGCTGCTGCGGTTGGGGCCGCATGGAAGGGCGTCGGCCGGGCATTGGTCGAGGAAGTCGGAGCTTTCGAGGGTGACATCTACTGGGCAGACAGCGTCGACGACGGAATCGACTGGATCACTTCGGCCCTGTTGCCGACCCCGTAGATTTCATGACATTCAAGACGCGGTCGTATCCTCCTGGATCCTGCCCATGAGCCACCTGCGCCCGGAAGACACCGCCACTGCTCACAGGAAGGCATCCTGCAAGAAGGGCCGGCATCGGTACGGGCCATCGCAGAGTGTCGGAGGTGGGATCGTTCGCCAGGTCTGCAAATCATGCGGTGCCGTCTCGATCGACCTGACGGCTGCCACCGACAGAGCCGACATGCCGAGCCCATACACCCGCGGAGCAGATTCCTCACCCCAACGTTGAGCGTGGGCGAAGGACCCCAGGCTCTCTAAGCTCCCCGAGGTGACCCGACTCGTACGAGCCGCCGGGGGCGTCGTCTTCCGCAGGACAGCGAAAGGCAACCTCCGGGTCCTCGTCGCCCACCGGCCCCGTTACGACGATTGGTCCCTGCCCAAGGGCAAGGCCGATGCGGGCGAGCCTCCCGAGGTCACTGCGGTGCGAGAGGTGTTGGAGGAGACGGGATATCACTGCCGGATCGTGACTCCTCTCGGCACAACCCGATACCGGATCCAGGGTGGGGTCAAGGAGGTCGATTGGTATGCGATGAGGCCTCTCC
>JBOGEU010000423.1:0-1650 GCA_050741995.1 Acidimicrobiia bacterium
TGAACCGGGACCGGCTGTCACCCGTCCCGAGGGTGACCTCGGGGTCGGCGAGTGCCCTTTGATACCAACGGCCCAATTCACCGCGCACCGAGCGCACGAACACGTCGTCATCGTCGACGACCACCCAGATCACGGTGCGGAAGACCCGGTCGCCGGTACGGGTGCCGATCACGACCTCTCTCGCTCCGTCGATCGCTTGCAGCTCGTCGGGATGCATTGACTGGAGAAGCTACTCGGATCCGTGGGCCTGTTTGTCTGGCCCACCGACCAGACTCGAGCCATGCCCGAACATGAGGTTGCCTCCACCGTTGCCGACCTGTACCAGCTGTCCCTCGACCAGTTCACCGGTGCCCGTGACCAGCTGGCGCACCGGCTTCGAACCGAGGGGAGCGATGAGGCGGACCAGGTAGCGAAGCTGCGTAAGCCATCGGTGGCGGCCTGGGCCCTCAACCGGGCGGCACACGATCACTCCGAGCTTGTGGATCAGTTGTTGGAGAGTCACCGCCAGCTCCGTGAGGCCGACTCGGCGAATGCGATCCAAATGGCGTCGGAGGCGCGGAGACGGGCAGTGACCGTATTGGTGGATGCGGCGCTCGCCGAGCTCCGGGCCGATGGGCGCCCCGAGTCCTTGCAGACCCGGGAGAAGATAAACCGCACGTTGCTGGCGGTGGCGACCGATCCCCAAGGTGAGACCGACCTTGGAGCCGGGACTCTGGTGAGGGAGCTGGAGCCATCGGGTGGCGGCTGGGGCGACATGACCTTGCCACCGCCGCCGCGTGAGAACCCGAGACATGTGGCCGAGGAGGCCGCGGGGAACGCCCGGGCGAAGGCCGAGAAGCTGGAGATCGCGGCCGTCGAGGCGGAACGGCGGCTGGAGGCCGCGAAGCAGGCCGTGACCGATGCCCGGCGTCGAGCCAAACAGTCCCGCCTCGCCGCCGACCAGGCCGCCAAGGAGGCCCGGGAGGCGGAGAAGACCGCCCGCGAGACATCTGCTACCTGAGGTACGCAGCGCCGTATATGGCGCTACGACGACAGAGAAACCTGGAGGTCTTGACGGTCGTCGGTTCTCTGTCCGTCTGGCGCCAATAGTGGCGCTGCGTACCTCAGGTAAGGCTCAGGAAGGCGGGATGTTCTGGTTGAGCCGGAACAGGTTTTGCGGGTCGTAGGTTGCCTTCACCCGGCGCAGCCGGTCCCAGGTCGGCCCCGGGTAGGCGGCACGCACCCGGTCCTCGCCCTCGTCGGCGAGGAAACCGACGTAACCGGAGAGATCGCCGTCGCTCAGGGTCTTGGCGAATTCGGCCACCCAATCCTCACGCCGTGGCCGGTCGTCGGGGCCCTCGTAGAAGGAGGCGACGTTGATCATCATCTTGCGATCCCGGTGGGCGAACGCCGTGGCGTCGTTGGGCACCCGGGCCATCGCCCCACCCAGGACCCGTAGCTGTGCCACCCGCATCGGGGCATCCGAGCTCTCCAGATACTGGAGGATCGTGTCGGCGGTCGCCCCGTTGAAGCTGTCGGCCCACATGGTGCGGGCGACGGCCATCGGCCGGTACTCCTCGTCCTCGGCCGGGTAGATCTGGGCGTATGGCATCTCCTGGACCATGTCTGCGATCGGCGGGGCCAGGGCCCGGAACCGATCCATCACGTTCT
>JBOGEU010000424.1:0-1031 GCA_050741995.1 Acidimicrobiia bacterium
GCAGCGGCCAGACGGTCGGCTCGGGCGTCCCCGGCGGGATGTTGCCGAACAGCTCCCTCGTGGCCTGGGTCACCGCTGAGACCGGGTTCCACTCGGCGATAGTCCGCAGCACCGAGGGCAGGGTCTCGACGGGCACGAACGTGTTTGCGATGAACGTCATCGGGAAGATGACTATGAACGAGGCGTTGTTGATCACCTCGACACTGGGCACGAGCAGGCCGACGAACGCCATGATCCACGAGATGGAATAGCCGAACAGCAGTAGGAGAGTGAACGCCGCCAGGGCGTTGAGCCAACCGTTGTGGATGCCCCAACCGACGATCAGCCCGGTCAAGGACATCACGACCAGAGTCAGTGCGTTGTAGATGACATCGCTGGCGGTCCGCCCCACTACCACCGCCGAACGCGACATCGGCAACGAGCGGAATCTGTCGATGATCCCCTTGGACATGTCCTCGGCGAGGCCGGCACCGGTGAAGGTGGCCCCGAATACGATGGTCTGGGCGAAGATCCCGCCGATCAGGAATTCCCTGTAGCCCTCACCGAGCACCGTTGCCCCACTGAACACGTAGGCGAAGAGCAGCACGAACATGATCGGGGAGATCAGGACGAACACCAGGATCTCCGGCACCCGCTTGATCTTGATCACGTTGCGCTTGGCAATGACGATCCCGTCGGCGAGAGCGACACGCAACCGGTTCATGCCGGCACCTCCTCGAGGGTCTGGGGCTCTTCGGCGAGATGGCCCGTGATGGACAGAAAAACGTCGTCGAGCGTGGGTCGGCGGAGCTGAACATCGCGCAGCTCGACGCCGCGTTGGTCCAGGGCGCGCAACGCCTGGGTGAGAGTGGCGGCGCCTCCAGTGATGGGCACCACGAGAGTGGGCCGGCGATCCTCCTTCTGGATCTCGCCTTCGGCGAACCCACCGAGAACCTCACCGGCGAGGCCGAGATCGATTTCGTTCTTCACGGTCACCTCGATGCGATCTCCGCCGAACGACTCCTTCAACTCGGTTGCAGTGCCCAGAGCTA
>JBOGEU010000425.1:0-1262 GCA_050741995.1 Acidimicrobiia bacterium
CTTACGAAGTCGAAGAGCCTGCCCTGGACCCATCGGAATGGGTACCCCTGTCGAAGGGACCCCAAGAGGGCGTAGAACCAGGAACAGGACAGGTCACTATGATCTGGTCAATGTCACGGGTCCCATCCGTAGCATTGTGCGGGGCTTTGATCGTCTCGGAGTTCCCATGATGTTCTCCATAGGGGTCCTTCGACTCCGTAAGAACTCCGCTCAGGATGACGGGGTGGGGCTTTTTGAATAGCAGGGTGCTGGCATAGTGGTGGCGCAGAATACGGCAAGTTCCGCCTTCACGTACCGTCACCGGTCGCCGTTGTTCGTCAGACTACGGCAACGCCAGCGTCACGACGAGGGGGCGGTGGTCGGAGGCGTCGGTGGGGATGACCTGGCCGTCGAGGACGTCAAACTCGGACGTCACGAAGATGTAGTCGATCCTGCGGCCGTCTTCGGAGGTTGTCTCATCGGCTCCGGCCTGGGGCGCGGAATCGATCAGGCCGACGCTCGCCATGTCGACGATCAGGACGTCGTCGGGCGTGGCGTTGAAATCGCCGGCCACGATGGCCGGTTGGCCCGGCTCCAGCAGCTCGACCAGTTGGGCGACCTGGCCGGCCCGCGCCAGACCGGCCTCGCCGGGATTGTCGAGATGTGTCCCGATCAGGTTGAGGATGCGGCCGTCGCCGACCTCGATCCCGACGGCGAGCGCGGAGCGGCGGAGATTGTCGGAGGAGTCGTATTTGACGACCTGCTCGCTGGCGATCGGGTAATGGCTGAGGATGGCGTTGCCCCAAAGATCGTCGGTCGAGGCTGGTCCCCAGGCGTAGGGCATGTCCAGGCGCTGGCTGAGCCAGCGCAACTGGTCGTTGCCGGTCGTCACCAGCCAGCCCCGGCTGACCTCCTGGAGGAACACGACGTCCGGATCGGCCGCTTCGATCACCCGCGCCGTCGCTTCCAGATCCCAGACGTTGTCCTTCGAGAAGCCTGACTGGATGTTGTAGGTCATCACCCGCAGCCTGTCCCCCAGCACTCGCTCTCCCTGCGGATCGGAGTCGGCCAGGGAGCGTCCCAACGGCGCGGCGATGAGCAGGGCGAGGATGGCGAGGGCCGGCAGCGCGGCCGGTCGGAGTCGGATCGGCTGGGTACGTAGCGAGGCCGGCAAGGTCAGTGTCGACACGACCGCGGCCGCCACCAGTCCGGCCCAGGCGACGCCGAGCATGACGGCCGAGCCGGTCGACGTGTAGTAGAGAAACAGCAGCACAAACTGCACG
>JBOGEU010000426.1:0-1357 GCA_050741995.1 Acidimicrobiia bacterium
GTACATCACCCAGGGCGCCCTCGACCGGGTCGATGCTGCTTGGAACACCATCGACGATGTCGCCATCGAGATCACACCTGGGCCAAGATGGCGATCGTGGTGCGGGGCGACGTTCGCCAAGGAGACCGCCCAGGCGGTGGGGGGCACAATCGACGGTGTCTGGCTCCCGGAGGACTGAGCAGAGAGGTTTGGGCCCGAGCCGGGGCGGGTAGACGGCACGGGACGTTGTCATGAGCCGAGAGACCGTCGTCGAGCTGGAGCATGGGCCGATGCTTCAGGCCGATCTGGACGGGTCCGACGAGGGCAAGCTCGGCATCGTCGTGTTCGCCCACGGCACCGGGAGTAGCCGGCACAGCAGTCGCAATCGCCACGTGGCGGCGATGCTCAACGAAGCCGGGTTCCAAACTCTTCTCCTCGATCTGCTGACTCCTGAGGAAGAAGAGGTGGATTTGAGGACCGGTGAGCATCGCTTCGACATCGGGCTTCTCGGAGGGCGGGTCACCCGCGCCGTCGATTGGGTTCGCAGGGGCGACGACTCTCCTCTCGGCTTGTTCGGGGCTTCAACCGGTGCTGCGGCCGCCCTGGTCGCTGCGGCGGCGCGCCCCGAGGAAGTGGCCGCCGTGGTGTCGCGGGGCGGTCGCCCCGACCTGGCCGGAGACGCTCTGCCCCTGGTCCGGGCGCCCACCCTGCTCATCGTCGGTGGCCGCGACCTGACCGTGATGGAATTGAATGTGACGACGCAGACGAGGCTCGAGGTGGAGACGGCGCTGGAGATCGTGCCCGGTGCCACCCATCTCTTCGAGGAGCCGGGTGCTCTGGATTTCGTCGCGGACCTGGCTGCCGGGTGGTTTCGGCGTCATCTCACCGGTTGAGCCCGCCCCATTATCAGGAATGCGATTCGGCTCCGGTTCGGTCCAGCGCCGGCCGGTAGACCTGATCGGCATAGTCTCTCACCATTCGGGCCGCGGTCACCTTCGGGCCAAGATTGCGCCAGGCATGGCGGATGCGCTCGTTGAAGGCGGGGCGGTCCCTGTGGTATTCGTCGAGGATCGAGCCCAGGGTCTCGAACAAGGACGTTGCCTCCTGCCGGTCGCGCACCTCGGGGTCGGGATCCTCGCTGGCGGTGATCGCCCACCCGTTGGCCCCGTCGTACATCTCGGCCCACCACCCGTCGAGGATCGAGCAATTGAGCCCCCCGTTCAGGACCGCCTTCTCGCCACTGGTGCCTGAGGCCTCCCGGGGCCGGATCGGGTTGTTCAGCCAGACGTCGCAGCCCGCGACCAGCGTCCTGGCGACTTCCATGTCATACCCGGGGATGAAGGTGAATCGGGCATTGGCTGCCGACGAGGCCGAATAG
>JBOGEU010000427.1:0-2275 GCA_050741995.1 Acidimicrobiia bacterium
GCCGGGTTTGCTGGCCATCAACTACGGGTGGAGCACACCTTTGGTCACGGTGGCGGCCCATGCCGTCTACGGAGCGGTCCTGGGTCTGCTGTTGCAGGCGCGATGACCCCGAACCGGAGAATCCCGATCGGCGACTACGGGCTGATCGGCGACACCCGGACCGCAGCTCTGGTCGCCCCCGACGGAAGCATCGACTGGCTGTGCCTCCCCCGTTTCGACTCTCCTCCCGTGTTCGGACGGCTTGTCGGTGGGGAGGAGGCAGGGTGTTTTGCTATCGGGCCCGACGAGCCCGCCACCCTGGCCGGGCGACGCTACCGGGGGGACACCGCAACCCTGGAGACAGAATGGGCTGTCGATGGTGGCCGGCTCGTCCTGGCCGACTCGATGGTGGGAGAAGTGACTGGGAGCATGCTCCCCGACATCTTGCTGGTCCGACGTATCACCTGCGAAGGGCGACCGATCCGGGTCAGAGTCGAGATCGCTCCCCGCTTCGGATATCAGCGGAGATCGGCTCGCCGGGTCCGACGCCGGCATGGGTCCCTGGTCTTCGAGCACGGCGACATCGCCCTCGCCGTGACCACCGACACCGAGGGGCAGCTGACACCAGATCGCCCCAACCTCATAGAGGCCATACCCGACCATCCCGTGACCGTGGTCCTGTCGGCCAGTCACCGTGGCCCCCTCTTCCTCGTCCCGCCATCGGCAGCCGCTGAGGAGGCAGATCGGGACGAGGCCCGGTGGCAAAGTTGGGCCGACAGCCTCGTCACCGGACCCCACTACCGCCAGACGATGGTGCGCAGTTTCATCACCCTCCAGCTCCTCACCTACTCGCCTTCGGGAGCCCCCGTGGCCGCCCCGACCACCTCCCTGCCCGAGGTGATCGCTGGCAGCCGTAACTGGGACTACCGGTACGCCTGGCCACGGGACGCCTCCATGGGCATCGCCGCATTCCTCACAGCCGGAAAGGATCGGGAGGCGCTCGGCTTTCTCGGCTGGCTCCTCCACGCCAGCCGCCTCGCTCGTCCCAGACTCCCCGCCATGTTCACCCTCGACGGCCGCCCCACACCACGAGAGCGGGAACTGGATGGATGGCCCGGGTACGCCGAGAGCAGACCGGTCCGGGGCGGCAACGGGGCCCGATCCCAGCATCAGCTGGACGGCTACGGGTGGGTCCTCGATGCCGCCTGGCAGCTGACCCAAACAGGCCATCGTCTCGACAGCGAGACGTGGCGGACGATGCGAGCTTTCGCCGACCATGTCACCGGGAACTGGATGCTTCCCGACGCCGGGATCTGGGAACGACGCGACGCACCACGTCATCACGTCCACTCCAAGCTCATGGGCTGGCTGGCACTAGACCGGGCCATCCGGATCGCCGAACAGCGCGGTGGCACCTCCCGCCAGCTGACCGAATGGCGTGCCGCGGTTGAACTCCTCGGCGAGGAGATCCGCGCCCGCGGCTTCGACCCACAAGTCGGCTCCTATACCGCCGCCTACGGCTCAGAAGACCTCGACGCCGCCCTACTCCTCCTCCCCTGGACCGGCTTCGAACCCAAGGACTCACCACGAGTGACCGGGACCATCGAAGCCATCCGCCGGAAGCTCGGAGCCGGCGGCCCCCTCCTGTACCGATACCGCAACGCCGACGGCATCATCGGCGACGAAGGCGCTTTTCTACCGTGCTCGTTCTGGCTGGTACACGCCCTCGCCCAGGCGGGCCAGCGCTCGGAAGCGCAAACACTCTTCGAAGAGGGCCTGGGCCTCGGAACCGACCTTGGCCTATTCGCAGAGGAGATGGATCCCACCAGCCACGAACACCTGGGGAACTACCCACAAGCCTTGACCCACTCCGCCCTGCTCCAAGCGGCAACAGCACTCAACGACTAACCGGGCACGACGCCGGCGCAGATCGCCGGTTCCCCAAGGACCGTGGGTGCGGATGAACGATCACCGCCACCTACTTCTTGGCAGCTGCCCATCACTCACCTGTCATTTCAACGCGAGGAATTTCTACCGGATGCGGCTCGAGAACTCCCAGCCGCAATGTCACTCCTTACCAGGCCTTTCGCGAGGGGACGACCCGGCCAAAGCGGAGCGTCACGGCATGGGGCTCATTTCCTGAGTGAAGGATCTGACGGATCCGCTCGAGACGGTCATTGGTTTCCACCTCAATGGAGTCGATACATTCGCCCTAATCGGGTTCAGCTTGCCGAACGTGGGCGGAGAAAACTCAGGGCAGCTGACCGGACCCCGTGAACTGATCCATCTCGTGCGA
>JBOGEU010000428.1:0-1593 GCA_050741995.1 Acidimicrobiia bacterium
TGGTAGTGGGCGTCGAAGCCGCGCTCCGCCAGTGCGGCTCCCATCGTCGACGTGTTCGAGTTGACGATCTGTCCCAGCAGCAACTCGGTGCCGACGGCGATGACCTCGACGATCATTGCGTTTCGCGCTCTACGTTGTGCGCATTACGCAGTACGAACAACGCACCCCTCCATGTCGGGGCCGAAGACTCCGGTGTACTCCATGGTGACCCACTCCCCGACCGCTCCCCCGTCGACCCGGATCACACCGTCGATCTCCGGCGCTTGACGATGCGATCGGCCGATGGGGACCCCGTCCTCCACCTGGTCGACCAGGATCCGGTCGGTTCGGCCCAGCCAGTCCGAATGGCGAGACTCGGTTACATCTTGCTGGATCCCGGAGAGGTGACGCAGACGCTCCATGGCCAGCTCTCGGGGGACCTGGTCCTCCATCGAGGCGGCAGGCGTCCCCGGCTCGGCCGAATACGGGAAGAACCCGGCCCAGTCGAGCTCGACTTCCTCGAGGAACCCGGCCAGCTCGTCGACGTGCTCCTCGGTTTCCCCGGGGAAGCCGACGATGAACGACGAGCGGAGCGCCGCCTCCGGCTCCAGGTCGCGGATCCTCCCCACGAGGGAGGTGTGCTTCTCGGTGTTGCCCGGGCGCTTCATCTTCCGCAGCAACGGCCCGGAGACGTGTTGCAGCGAGAGGTCGAAGTACGGGGCCACCACGGGGTTGCCGGTCATCTCCACCAGAAGACGCTCGCTTATCTCCCGGGGATGGAGATACAGGAGTCGGAGGCGCTCCAGGCCTTCGACATCGGACAGGAATGCGAGGAGATCGGTCAGGCCACCCGGTGCCTCGATGTCGCGACCGTACGCGGCCAGGTCCTGGGCGACGAGGATCACCTCGCTGACACCGGAGGCGACCAGCAGCTCCAACTCCTCCCTGATCTCGACCGGGCGGCGTGAGCGCTGCTTGCCCCGGATAGAAGGGATGGCGCAGAAGGTGCATGGCTTGTCGCACCCCTCGGCCACCTTCAGATAGGCGTAGGGCAGCTCGGAGACGGGTCGGCCGGTGGCATGGAGGATGTCCATGACCGGTCGCCGTCGCAGCTCCACCGGGTGCCAACGGGTGAGATCGTCGAGCACCCCGACCAACTCGCCGTAGCGGTCGATCCCGAGCACGGCGTCGACCTCGGGGAGGGCGGACTCCACTTCGGCGCCGAAACGCTGGGCCATGCACCCGAGCACCACCGACCGTGCGCCCTGCCGTTTCCGCTCGTCCAGGTCCAGGATCGTCTCGACCGACTCCGCTCTCGCCTCCTCGATGAAGGCACAGGTGTTGACCATCACCACGTCGGCATCCTCCGGGGTGTCGGCCTGGCGGTAACCGGCCTCGGAGATCATCGCGATCAGCTTCTCGGAGTCGACCTGATTCTTGGCGCACCCGAGCGTGCTGAGCCAGATTGTGGGGCTGGGCATCGCTCGAAGCTTAGGAATCCCTGCCGATGACTCTTACCTGAGGTAGGTAGCGCCAATAGTGACGCTGGACCGACAAGAAAGAACGGTCCCTCGCCTCTCGCTGGCTTCTCTGTCGATGTGGCGCCATATATGG
>JBOGEU010000429.1:0-6467 GCA_050741995.1 Acidimicrobiia bacterium
GCGCCGCATCGAGGATTGGGGGGTAGTCCTCAGCCATCTGTCGTCCTCGTCGTTACTCGAAAAGAGCGTACGGCATTCGAAGATCGTTTTGAACCGGTCTGTGCGGTGGTTCGGCGGGCTTGGGCAGCCCTAGTGCTCCGGCTCGCAAGTTCCGTGCGTGTAACGCCGAGTCATCGGCGTTCCTGGCAAGGACGCAGGACGAAGGCGCACCCGGTGCGGTGCGTCGAGGACGAGGACGCAGCGAGGGGCGTCGAGGGCCGGCGGGACACGTGCGAGACTTGAGGGTCGGTGCACCAGTTGTGTTGAGCACCGGCCCGGTCAGAGACGGAGGCGGACCCGCTCGATCGAGTGGTCCGCCGCCTTTTCCAGGATCAGGCTGGCCCGTGCCCGGGTGGGGAGGATGTTCTCGAGGAGGTTGACCTGGTTGATCCGGGACCAGATGTCGGTGGCCACGGCCACGGCTTCCTCGTCGGAGAGATCCGCGTAACGGTGAAAGTAGGCATCCGGTTGGGCGAATGCCGTATCGCGGAGAGTTATGAATCGTTGCACGTACCACTGGCGGACCGACTCGATCTCGGCGTCCACGAAGATCGAGAAGTCGAAGTGGTCCGAGACGAATGCGCCGCGGTCGCCGCCCTGGAGCACATTGAGGCCCTCGAGGATGAGGATGTCGGGTCGGCTGATCACCCTGGTCTCACCAGGCAGCACGTCGTATGCGAAATGGGAGTAGACGGGCACCTCGAGGTGCTCCTCTCCCGACTTCGACCGGGCCACGAACTCGAGCAGCGAGCGTCGGTCATAGCTCTCGGGGAAGCCCTTGCGATCCATCAGGCCCCGCTCCTCGAGGATCACATTCGGATAGAGGAACCCATCGGTGGTCACCAACTCCACCTGAGGATGCTGTGGCCACCTGGCGAGAAGCTCCTGGAGGACGCGGGAGATCGTCGACTTGCCGACTGCGACCGACCCGGCGATCCCGATCACAAAGGGCCGGGGGCGAGGCGGAGTGCCGAGAAAGGTGTCGGTGACGGTCGCCAGCTGAAGACTGCCCTGGACGTGAAGGTTCAAGAGCCGGGACAGAGGGAGAAAGCTGTGCTCGACCATGTCGATGTCGAGGTTGACATTGATCCCCCGGATCTTCTCCACATCCGACTCGGTGAGGGTGAGCGGGGTGTTGGCGCGCAGGGCGGCCCACTCGTCATTGGTGAAATCGAGGTACAACGGGTGGCTCAAAGCACACTCAGGCTAACCAGGAACGGTCATATCGCCGCTTCTCGAATTTTGGATAGTTCCCCATAAGTCGGTCCCAAAACCGACCGATAAACAGGTGTGGGAACCTTCACGGCATCGTTGCGCTTGCCTGGCGACAGCCACGCCCTGGCCGCCACCGTCCATCTTCGGGAGGGGCGGCTGCAGGTGGCGTCGGGTGAGCACGTCATCGGCGACTGGGACATCAACGCCATCGACATCTCCCGCATCCCGGAAGGGATAAGGGTCGCAGTCGACGGAGAAGTCCTGCTCCTGGACATCGAGGATCGATCCACCTTCGAGGAGGAAGCTGCCTCGTTGAACGGGAAGAAGACGCATTCGCGCCGGCCGAAGAAGTCGGCCAGGACCGAGGCAGCGCGTCGCCCGTCGCGGAAGTCGGCGAAGACGGTGACCACCTCGGCGCCGGTCGCCGAGAAATCTTCCAAGGTCAGGACAGAGTCGAGGATCGACCTGTTCCTGAAATCGGCCCGGGACCGCTTCGGGGACAACGTCCCGGATTGGGTGTTCACCAGGGGCGGGTTGGTCGCTGTCGTCGCACTGCTCGCCTTGTGTGTCGTCTTCGCCGAAGTGGTGTCGACCCTCCTGCTCGTGGCGGGAGTCATCGCCCTCCTCGCCGGAGGGGTGACCATGCTCGACAGCGTGATCGCACGACGTCTCCTCCGTCATCGGGTGACTCCGATACAGGTGGTCATCGGCGGCGGGACCATCTTCGTGGCCGGCCTCCTCATCGGCGTCGTCGCCTAGCCAGGCGACCGGAACCGGCACCGCGGTTGCCGACTAAACTCAGACCAGCTCGATGATCGCCTCTTCGGCGCCGTCGCCGCGGCGGGGGCCAAGCTTGGTGATCCGGGTGTAGCCACCCTGTCGATCCGCATAGCGCGGAGCGACGTCGTCGAACAGCCTCACCACCGCTTCACGGTTCGGTATCGTCCTCAGGATGACCCGCTTGGCGTGAAGATCGCCCTTGCGCGCCTTCGTGATCAGCTTCTCGGCGAGAGGTCTCACCGCCTGGGCCCGGGGAAGGGTCGTCGTCACTTTCTCGTGCAGGAACAACTCCGTGGCCAAGTTGGCCATGATCTTCCTGCTGTGAGATGGTGACCCTCCGAACCTGGGCCCCTTCCTGGGGCGTGGCATCAGGAGCCGCCGCCGGCGTCGGCAAGGCTCAGACCCAGCTCGTCGAGCTTCGCCGTGACTTCTTCCAGGCTCTTCTGGCCGAAGTTGGTGATGTTGAGCAGGTCGTCGGATGTCCGCTCCACGAGCTCGCCCACGGTCTTGATCTGGGCGCGGCGCAGGCAGTTGCGGGGACGCTCGGAGAGATCCAGGGCCTCGATGGGAAGATCGAGGTCGGGCGAGCCGGAGTACTCCGGCTGAACCTCACCCAGCTCGAGCCCCTGGCCCTCGCCGATGTCGGCGAACAGGCCCATCAGCTCGCGCAAGGTCTTGCCTGCCGATGAGACCGCCTCCCCGGGGTCGATGGCGCCATTGGTCTCGACGTCGAGGACGAGCCGATCGAAGTTGGTCATCTGGCCGACCTGAGTGTTCTCCACCTTGTAGGAGACCCGGCGCACCGGGGAGAAGATGGAGTCGACGGGTATCACCCCGATGACCGAGCTGGCGCCCTTGTTGCCGTCGGCGGTGCGGTATCCCACCCCGGGGGCGACCGTCATCTCCATCTCGAGACGCCCGCTGGCGCTGAGGGTGGCGATATGCATTTCCGGGTTGACGATCTCGACTCCTGCGGGGAGCTTCAGATCGCCGGCCTTCACCTCACCGGCGCCCTTGGCGGACAGATATAGCGTCTGGGTCTCGTGGTCTTCCATGCGGACCACGATCCGCTTGATGTTGAGGATGATGTCGACCACGTCTTCCACCACGCCGGGGACGGTCGAGAACTCGTGGTCCACACCTTCGATCTGGATGGTGGTCACGGCCGCGCCGGGGATGCGGGAGAGCAGTGTCCGGCGCAGTGTGTTGCCGAGGGTGTATCCGAAGCCAGGCTCCAGAGGCTCGACGACGATCTTCGACCTGACGTCGGAAATCGTCTCCTCTTCGATCTGGGGGCGCTGAACGATCAACAAAGCATTACCTCACTTCGAGTAGAGCTCGACAATCAACTGCTCGTTGATGGCTGTGTCGATCTGGTCCCTGCGCGGGTGATCGGTCACATCCACCTTTCGCTCACCGAGATCGACACGGAGCCAGGCCGGAGCCTCGCGTCCCTGTGTGTCGACGGCGTGCTGGATGACGATTGCATCCTTGCTCTTGTCCTTGAGGGTGACGACATCACCTGGCCGGACTTGATAAGACGGGATGTCCACCTTCTTCCCATTGACCTTGAAATGCCCGTGGTTGACGAGCTGTCGGGCCTGGGGACGGGTGGCGGTGAGACCGGCGCGCCACACGACGTTGTCGAGCCTCTGCTCCAGGAGTTGGAGGAGGTTGTCCCCGGTGATGCCCGGGCGCCGGGCAGCCTCTTGGTAATAGCGGCGGAACTGCCGCTCGAGGACGCCGTACATGGTGCGCAGCTTCTGCTTCTCGCGGAGCTGGATGAGATAGTCGCTCTCCCGAATCCGGCCTCGCCCGTGCTGGCCGGGTGGATAGGGGCGACGATCGACGGGGCATCGCTTCGACTGGCACAACGGGGTGCGCGCCCGACGGCAGGGCTTGTGGCGGGGGCCGGTGTAACGAGCCATCAGCGCCTGACCTCGTGACTTTGGCCGGCGAGTGTTGCGTGGTTGGGCACTATCCCCTCCTGCGCTTCTTGGGCCGGCAGCCGTTGTGCGGGATCGGAGTCACGTCGCGAATCCAGGTGACCTCCATGCCCATGTTCTGCAGGGTGCGCACCGCGGTGTCACGCCCGGAACCGGTGCCGGACACGATCACATCGAGCTTGCGGATCCCGTGCTCACCGGCGCGACGGGCCGCTTCCTCCGCGGCTACCTGGGCGGCGTACGGGGTCGATTTGCGTGATCCCTTGAAGCCGACCGAGCCCCCCGAGGTCCAAGCCACGGTGGCCCCGGTCTGGTCGCTGATCGAGATGATCGTGTTGTTGAAGCTCGCCTTGATGTGCGCCTGGCCGTGAGAGATGTTCTTTCGCTCACGCCGTCGCACACGTTTGGCCCCTGGTTGCTTTGCCACCTTCTACAAACTCCTACTTCGTGACCTTTTTCTTGCCGGCGATGGCAACGCGACGCCCCTTGCGGGTTCGGGCGTTGGTGTGGGTGCGTTGTCCGCGCACGGGCAGGCCGCGACGGTGACGGACGCCCTGATAGCTGCCGATCTCGACCTTGCGCTTGATGTCCTGTTGGATCTCACGGCGCAGATCGCCCTCCACCTCGAAGTTGGCCTCGATGTAACGGCGAATCCTGGTGACCTCGTCGTCGGTCAACTGGCGGATCCGGGTATCCGGATCGACACCGGTGTCGGCGCACACCTTCTGGGCCCGGGTCAAGCCGATGCCGTATATGTAGGTCAGGCCAACTTCGAGCCTCTTGTCCCTGGGGAGGTCGACTCCTGCGATACGTGCCACTCAGTTCATCCTTGCCGTTGCTTGTGACGGGGATTGCTGCAGATCACCCAGACGCGGCCACGACGTCTGATGACCCGACATTTCTCACACATTCTCTTGGTGGAAGGCCTGACCTTCATCTTCACTCCAAAATCCGGGTGTCACCGCCCCAAGACCAACCCCTGCCGGCTGTCCTGGGTGCGCGAGTGCTCCCAGGCCGTAGTCCACCTCAACCGTGAATCGTGATTCGGGGTGGGTGACGACGTCCTGGACTGAAACCTGCGTTGCCCGGTGCGAATCGCACCGGTACCACCCTGTGAGTTTAACCACGGGCCGCGCTCTGCTCAAATTCGACCGCACTCGGCTCCTCGCCTGCGGTGAACACCAGGGGCCCGTCCGGGGTGAGGCAGACAGTGTGCTCCCAATGAGCCGATAATGAGCCGTCTTTGGTGCGCACCGTCCAGCCATCGGAGTCCACGGTGGTGTGCTTCGCCCCGAGATTGAACATGGGCTCGATGCAGAGGGCCATCCCGGCGCGCAGTCGCATTCCCTGACCGCGGTTGCCGTAGTTGGGCACTTGTGGCTCTTCGTGCATCTGACGGCCGATGCCATGCCCCACATACTCCTCGACCACACCGAAACCGGCGGCTTCGCCCACTTCGTGGACGGCGGCGCCGATGTCGCCGAGGTGGTTTCCCTTCCGCACCTCACGTATCCCGGCCCACAACGCCTCTTCGGTCACCTCGATGAGCCTTCGAGCGTCCTCCGGCACCTCACCAATGGGCATGGTGAACGCTGCGTCACCGTGGAAGCCCTCGAAGATGGCGCCGGCGTCCACAGAGAGCATGTCGCCTTCATCCAGACGGCGAGCCGAAGGGATGCCATGTACCACGACATCGTTGGGAGAGAGGCAGAGCGTTGCCGGATAGCT
Source organism: Acidimicrobiia bacterium (assembly GCA_050741995.1). GTDB lineage: Bacteria > Actinomycetota > Acidimicrobiia > Spongiisociales > ZC4RG35 > JARDZU01. The sequence continues at coordinate 5,709 of JBOGEU010000429.1, forward strand.
GCCGTGGTAGCCGAGGAACGAGGACTTGCACCCCCGCTCCTCCAGGATCCGCACCGAGATCTCCTCGAGCTCCAAGAGTGAGACGCCGGGGGCGGCAGCGGATCGGACGGCGTCGTGGATGGCCGCGACCGCGGCCCCCGCCTTCTGCATCTTGGCGAACTCGCGCTTCGACTTGATGGTGATCATCGAGGGAGCTCAGAGCTGCGCGTCTCCAGCGTGGAGAGGATTCGATTGGTTATCTCATCCAGTTGGCCCATACCGTCGAGGTGGGCCACGATCCCCCGGTCCCCGTAGATCTCGAGAAGCGGGGCGGTCTGCTCCTGGTAGACCTTGAAGCGATTCCTGATCGTGTCCTCGGTGTCGTCGGCACGGCCCCGGGCCAGCAACCGCTCGACGAGGGCGTCCTCGTCGACATCGAACACGAGGACCGTGTCCAGCCCATCGGCCCCGATGAGCCGGTCCAATGCCTCCACCTGGCCTTCGGTACGGGGAAACCCATCGAGGATGAACCCATTCTCGGCGTCCGGTTCTGCCATCCGCTCCCGGAGCATCTCGACCGTTATCTCGTCGGGGACGTATTCCCCGGCCTTCATGATGGCGTCGACCTTCAGTCCGAGATCGGTCCCGTTCGACACGTGGTGACGGAACATGTCACCGGTGGAGATGTGTGGGATGCCAAGCCGCTCGGCCACCCGGGCTGCCTGGGTCCCCTTGCCCGCGCCAGGAGGACCGATGAAGAGCAGCCTCATTTCGTTCGGC
>JBOGEU010000430.1:0-1249 GCA_050741995.1 Acidimicrobiia bacterium
AGGACCGAGATATCCCCCTCGTCTGCAGCCCGGTGACCCTCGAGGATCTCGACGGTTGTCGTTTTCCCGGCCCCATTCGGCCCGAGCAGGGCGAACACCTCACCGACCCCCACGGCCAGATCCACTCCATCCACGGCCAACAGGTCGCCGTAGCTCTTTACCAGGCCCTTGACCTCGATCGCCGCCATGACACGATGCTATAACGCCGAGCTCGGTTCGGTTTTGAGGTGTTCCTCTGGCAGCATTGCCCGATCGCTCCAACGACAAACGACATCGGACCGGTGGTGGTCGGCATCGATGGCTCGGACGCCAGCCTGATCGCCCTCCGCCACGCTGCCCGTGAAGCCGGGTGGCGAGGGGTGGAGCTGCATGTGGTCCACGCCCTCGACGTGACGCCTGCGGTGCTTCATCTGGCCAACAACGAGGTGATCAACACCAGGGAGCTCGCGGAGAGCGACCGTGAGGAGATCTGGAAGCGGGCGGCATCGATCATCGAGGGCTCCGACCTCGAAGCGGTGAGGGTCAATCGTGACGGCAGCCCGGGCTCCACCCTGGTCGAGTACAGCCGCGAGGTCGGTGCCTCGGCGGTGGTGGTCGCGCCCCGGGGGCGAGGTCGGGTGGCCGACGCCCTGCTCGGCTCCACCGCACAGGAGGTGGTGAGGGAGGCCGGTTGCGACGTCCTGGTGGTCAAGCCCCCTGAGCAAGCAGAGCCCAAGAGGTAGGACCAAGACCTGGTTCGTCTTGAGTTGGCCCCGGTAGAGGTCGATTAGTTGTGGTGTCGTGGCTCTACGCACTGGCGTTGGCGGTGTTGTTGGCGGTGTTGCCGCCGGGTGGGTCGTTCGTCGATGACGACGGGAACATCCACGAGGGGGGGATCGAGGCGATAGCCGAGGCCGGGATCACCGAAGGCTGCAATCCACCGGCCAACGACCGGTTCTGCCCCGACCGGACCGTCACCCGAGGCCAGATGGCCGTGTTCCTCTCCCGGGCGCTGGCCCTCCCCGACACTCCCAACGACTATTTCAGCGACGACGACGCTCACCTGTTCGAAGGTGGGATCAACCGGCTCCGGGCCGCCGGGATCACACAGGGCTGCAACCCACCGGCCAACAACCGGTTCTGCCCCAACCGGGTGATGACCCGAGGCGAGATGGCCGCCATGCTGGCCCGAGCCTTCGACTATCCGCTCTCGGATCAGGACTGGTTCACCGACGACGACGGTCACCTGTTCGAATCCGCCATCGAGAGG
>JBOGEU010000431.1:0-1135 GCA_050741995.1 Acidimicrobiia bacterium
TCACGCAGTAGGTAAGGCCGGATGAGGAGATGGGGGTTGGGGAGAAGACGGCCGACGCCCGCCAGCCGGCCAAGAGCTGCTTCCGCGTCGGCGAGAAGCCCGACGGTTGGAAGGGAGAGCTCCACAACTTTGGGTAGGGGACGCGGGTAGTAGGCAAGGTACCCCTTGCCAAATACACGACGGACCTCGCCAAAGGTGCTGTCCTTGTACTTGTCGGCGTTCACGCGACCAGAATAGCCCACCGTAACGGAACCGGGGCTTACCGTTATGGTCGATGCTCCACCTGTCCAAAGTCGTAAGGGTCCCTGCAAAACCCGGCGCTTCAACGTCTAGGCCTTGTCGACCCTCTGCTACTCCTCGGTGGTGAGGATGGGCTTCATCGGGGACCGAGGCTCCGCTGCTAGGCGATACCTCTTGCCGCCCAGGCCCGCCCTGTCACCACGAAGGGTGCTGCCGGGAGTTGCTCACGGGTGGCCTCGCGCATCTCGGCCTGCCGTGCCAGGTCCAGAGAGGCGAGGTACCTGCCTGCGGGCCCGGTTCCGAGTGTGAACGGTTCCCACCAATCGTCGAAGCTTTGATGCTCGACCGCAACTGTGAGGCCGGTCTCCTCGACCCGGTCGAGACCGGATCGTCGAAACAGCTCCCCCAGGTGCCCCTGTCGGACCCCGGGCAGGTGCGACTCGTCCTCCACTTTGGGGTCGAGTCGGCGGGCCACATCCCAAAACGGACCGAGCGGGCTCTGGGCGCCGGCGAAGTCCCACACACAGGCGGCCACCACCCCCTGCCGTCGTGTGACCCGTTGCATCTCTCGCAGCCCCGCCACCGGGTCTTTCATGAAGTGCACGACGAGCTGGGCCAAGGAGGCGTCGAAGGTCTCGTCGAGGAAGGGCAACTCCTCGGCGGTGGCGCGTTGCGCATCGACGCCGGGGTAGCGCTCCCCAACCGCGGCGAGGAACGGCTCCGAGGGGTCGACCGCCGCCACTGCCCCCGATCCAAGCCGCCTGACCAGCTCGCCGGTGAGGGAACCGGGCCCGCATCCCACATCGAGCACTCGCTGACCGGCGCTCACGTTGGCCAGATCGGCAAAGTGCGGGGCTAGCAACACCGAGTACCTGCCCATGAACCGGTCATAGGC
>JBOGEU010000432.1:0-16549 GCA_050741995.1 Acidimicrobiia bacterium
CGCGGAAGGTGCCGACTGGCCCCTGCAGATTAACAACGGCGACCCTGTACTCGGATTCCCCTTTCCGGGATCGGACATCTGCCACCATCGTTCGATACCTCCCGGAGGCTCATCGGTTGACCACCACCATTGGCTGGGTCGAGACAGTCGGATCGCTCTCCCTCGTGGCTCTCGCTATCGGGCTGTCGCTGTGGAAACGGGTCGAAGTCGAGCGTTCGATCCTCTGGGCGTCGCTGCGGGCTGCCGTGCAGTTGCTGGCCGTCGGCGTGGCATTCGACCTGATCTTCGGGTCGAACCTGGCACTGTTGTGGGCCTGGATCTGGGTGATCGCGATGACATTCGTCTCGGCGAGCGTGATCCGGCGAAGGGTGACGATGATCCCCGGCGTGTTCGTCTACGCGCTGATCGGACTCGGTGGCACGCTCGCCGTCACGCTCGGTCTTCTGTTCGGGCTCGGAGTCTTCGCGTTGAGGCCGGTGGAGCTCGTCGTCGTCGCCGGTATCACCCTGGGCAACACGATGCCCGCAGCAGTGCTGGCAGCCGACACGGTCCGATCGGACTTCGTCGATCACCCCGAGCGGTTGGAAGGGCTGATCGCCCTCGGGTTCGAGCCGGGGCAGGCTTCGCAATACCTCACCGCCGCTTCCGCCCGACGGGCTCTCATCCCTCAGATCGAGCGGACCAAGGTGGTCGGCCTGATCGCATTACCCGGGACGATGACCGGCATGCTGCTCGCCGGCACCGACGCCTTCAGCGCCGTGCTGGTCCAGCTCGTGATCATGTATCTGCTGCTGGGCTCGGTGGCAATGGCCGTGGTGGTGGTGGTTACGGTGATCGCAGCGCGGGCATTCACCCGAGATGGGCGTCTGCAGACCTGGGTGAGCGATCGGAGCTGAGATCAGCGCCGTGGGCGTCGAGGGTCTTCAGGCCCCTGGCACCGGCCGACAGCCCGGCAGCCGCCATGTAACGGCCGGCATCGACCAGGCCGAGGCCCTCGTCGACGAGCTGGGAAACCGCAGGATGCTTCCTGGCCCGAGCCGCCCATCGCTTGATCTGCTCGTATCGCTCCCGCCCGGCACGCGCCCCGAGCACATAGCCCACGACCCCTCCGACCACCAGTCCGATCCGAAATCTCATATCCCGATTCTGCCACGACCGTTGCACGTGCGTGCAAAGCGTCCTACCTCTTAGGTCCAGCAGCACAAAGTCAGGAGCTCTCCAAGAACCCTTCCAACTTGTGCGACTTGTCGGGGTGGCGGAGCTTGGCCAGGGCCTTGGTCTCGAGCTGGCGGATCCGCTCCCGGGTGACCTTGAAATGAGAGCCGACCTCTTCCAGGGTGCGCATCCGACCGTCGGCCAGGCCGAACCGCATGATCAGCACCTCCCGCTCCCGGGCGTTGAGCCCTTCGAGTGCCATCGCCAGCTGGTCCTGGAGCGAGGAGAACGTCGCCACATCGGGGGGCCGGTCGGAATCGAGATCCTCCACCAGATCGCCGAGGGTGCCGTCCTCGTCCTCTCCGACCGGGGTCTCCAGAGACACGGTGTCCTGGGCTATCCGCTGTAGCTCGGCCACCCGCCCCGGGTCCAGGTCGAGCTCGACGGCCAGCTCGTCCAGGGTCGGCGCCCGTCCCCTGGTCTGGGTCATCTCACGCTGGGCCCTGGTCAGCTTGTTCACCGAGTCGAGCACGTGGATCGGCATGCGGATCGTCCGCCCCTGGTCTGCGATCGCCCTCGATATCGCCTGACGCACCCACCAGGTGGCATACGTGGAGAACTTGAAGCCCCGGCGGTAGTCGAACCTCTCCACGGCGCGCATCAGCCCGACGTTGCCCTCCTGGATGAGATCGAGCAGGGCCATCCCCCGGCCCACGTAGCGACGTGCGAGGGCGACCACGAGCCGGAGGTTGGACTGGACGAGTTGCTTGTGGGCCGCCTCGCCCATCTCGATCTCGTGCCCGAGCAACGAGCGGTCCTCCTCGTTGAGACCCTCTTCCTCCATACGCGCCTGTGCCCGTCGCCCGGCTTCCATCTGCATCGCCAGCTCGACCTCTTGCTGGCTGGTCAGCAACGGGTAGCGTCCGATCTCGTTGAGATAGAGCCGAACCGGGTCGGAAACCGAGATCTGACCGACCTCGACGAACTCCTCTATGACTCCGGGGCCCTCCTCAGTGAGCCTCATCCCCTGGGAGCGCAGGGCGTCGGCAACCTTCTCGAACGCCTCCCCCGACGCCTCGGCATCCTCCAGCTCCTGCTGGACCTCGGCCATCGTGAGAAAGCCACGATGCTTGCCCCGTTTGACCAGGGCAGCCACGACGTTGCTCAGTTCCTCGTTCACGACTCCGTTGGGGAACGCTTCTCCTGCTGTAAAGCTATCAAGCGCCGCAAGTTGTCGGAATGGGCTTCTGTCCCCGGCTCCATTGCCGCCAGCTCCCGCTGCAGATTCGAGATGAGGATGTCGATGCGCCGCTCCTTGACCCGGGCCAGCATCTCGGGACCGGAGGGAAGCGGACGGTCGTCGACTGCCATCCGTCCCAGGACCGCCCGAGCCCCCTGCTCGGTGATCTGAGATAGATCCAGCGTCGCCCCAGCGCTCAGAGTCTGGATCTGTGGCGCGATCGCCTCGAACGCCGCCTTCAACCTCTCGTCGGTGAAGTCGTCGGCGGTCAGCCCGGCAACCTCGCTCGGAGAGTGGAGCAACACCCGCAGCAGCTCGGCTTCGATCCGGTCGAAAGGCCGGTCCGGTCGTGGCGCGGCCCCCGACCGGCGACTGGCGCCGCCTTCGACTGCAGACTCGACCGTCTCCACATCGACACCCACCAGCCGGGCGACGAATCGGCTGTACTCGCGGCGAGCGATCTGATCGTTGACTCTCCTCACCTGGTCGACGGCGGCGTGGAGTGCCCGGGCCCGTCCCTCGGGACCGCTCAGGTCGTGACGATTCACCTCGTGCTCGATGCGACGCTCGAGCAGAGGCCGGGCGCTCCTGACCGCGGCCACCAGCTCCTCACCCCTCCCCTGTTGGACCAGATCGGCGGGATCGAGCCCATTCGGCATCACTGCCACCCGGACATCGAGGTCGAGGCGGAACGGCGACTCGAGCTCATCGCCACGCAGGGCAGCCCTGGATCCGGCTTCGTCAGAGTCGAAGGCGAGGACCACTCGCTCACCAAAGCGCCGCAGGAGGTCGAAGTGCCCGTCACCGAGGGCGGTCCCGCAGGTGGCGACGGCGGTCTTGAGCCCCGCCAGGTGCATGGCGATGACGTCGGTGTACCCCTCGACGATCACGGCCGGGCTCTCCTCGGAGACCTCGCGTCGTGCCCGGTCGAGCCCGAAAAGGATTTGAGCCTTGTGGTAGACGATCGAGTCGGCGGAGTTGACGTACTTGGCATCCGGGTTGTTGGTGGCATTTCGGTCGACCTCGTCGATCTTGCGGCCGCCGAACCCGACCGGGTCGCCACGCAGGTCGTGGATGGGGAACATGAGACGTCCCCGGAAGACGTCGTAGACCCCTTTTGGCCCCCGACGCGACAGCCCGGCGTCGATCAGCACCCGCTCCTCGATCCCACCCGCCTTCAACTCCTTGGTCAGCGTGTCCCAATCGGTGCCGGCAAACCCGATCTTCCACTCGTCGATGATCCCGACGTCGTAGCCCCGATTGCGGAGGTAGGCCCGGCCGGGGCCGGCGTCGGGGGCTGTCTTCAGCCGTTGGTGGTAGACGTCGATGGCTTTCCTGATGGCTTCGACCGCCGACCCACGCCTGCCTCGTCTCCTGGCATCGGCGGGGTCTCTGACCAGGGTGATCCCCGCCCGCCGCGCCAACAACTCGAGGGCATCACCGAAGTCCACCCCCTGGGTCTCCTGGACGAAGCTGAACACGTCCCCGCCCTTGCCGCAGCCGAAGCAGTGGTAGAGGCCACGGGCGCGGTCCACCGACATCGAGGGGGTCTTCTCCTCGTGGAAGGGGCAGACTGCCATGAAGCTCCGCCCCGATTTCTTGACCTTGGTCACCTCGGAGATCAGATCCACGAGATCGGTCCCCTCACGGACCCGGTCGATGTCTCCTCGTTCAGCCATGCCAGTCGATCATAAGGACGAGGGGAGATGTGTCGGCTGAATCCCAGGGCTTCTGTGTCGACGTAGCGCCATATTTGGCGCTACGTACCTCAGGTAAGGGTCTTTAGCCCAGACTCTCGGCCAGGTAGTCGGCGAGACGGTCCATGGAGACCCGATCCTGGGTCATGGTGTCTCGATCACGGACGGTGACCGCGTGATCCTGCAGCGAGTCGAAGTCGACCGTGACCGCGTAGGGGGTCCCGATCTCGTCCTGGCGGCGGTAGCGACGGCCGATCGACTGGGTCACGTCGAGCTCGACCATCCATCGCCGACGCAGCTCGGCGGCGATCCTGGTGGCGGGCTCGATCAGCTCCTCCTTCTTGGAGAGGGGCAGGACCGCCACCTTGTACGGGGCGAGCCGATTATGTAGGCGCAAGACCGTCCTCGTCTCGTCGTTGACCGTCTCCTCGTGATAGGCGTCGATGAGAAAGGCGAATGTGGTCCTGGTCGCCCCTGCCGCCGGCTCGACCACATAGGGGAAAAAGCGCTCGTCGGTGTCCGGGTCGTAATAGCGGAGGTCCGCCCCAGAGTGCTCCGAGTGCTGCTTGAGGTCGAAGTCGGTGCGATTGGCCACCCCTTCGAGCTCGTCCCAGCCCCAGGGGAACCGGTATTCGATGTCGACGGTGCCCGCCGAGTAGTGGCTCAGCTCGTCTGCGTCGTGGGGCCTGATCCTGAGGTTCTCCCCGGTCATCCCCAGCCCCAGGTACCACTTGAACCGCTGGTCCTGCCAGTACTGGAACCACTCTTCGGCCTCCTCGGGGCGCACGAAGTACTCCATCTCCATCTGCTCGAACTCCCGGGTCCGGAACACGAACTGACCCGGGGTTATCTCGTTACGGAACGACTTGCCGACCTGGGCGATCCCGAACGGCAGCTTGAGGCGATTGGTGCGTCTGATGTTCTCGAAGTTGGTGAAGATCCCCTGGGCGGTCTCGGGTCGCAGATAGATGAGATTGTCATCGGAGTCGACGGGGCCCATGTGGGTGCGGAACATCAAGTTGAAGTTGCGGGGCTCGGTGAAGGTCCCCGTCTTGCCGCAGGTGGGACAGGTCTCCGGATCGTCGAGCTTGTCGACCCGATGCCGGGCATGGCAGTTGCGACACTCGACCAGAGGGTCGGTGAACACCTCTTCGTGGCCGGACGCCTGCCAGACCTGGCGCGCCTGGAGGATCGCCGAATCGATGCCAACCACATCGTCCCTGCTTTGGACCATCGCCCGCCACCACTCCTCCTTGACGTTGCGCAGCAGCTCCACGCCGAGTGGGCCGTAGTCGTAGGCGGACCGGATGCCGCCGTAGATCTCGGAGGCCTGGAATACGAACCCCCGCTTTTTGGCGAGGTTGGTGATGGTTTCGAGTGTGGGTTCTGTCATTTCGAGGGGGGAACGGTGGCCCGACCCGGGTGCTTAGTCAATCTGGAGCGCGTCCTCTGCACCGCCGAACCTGCGTTCGCGGCCCTGGTAGTCGATCACGGCGTCGAGCAGGCCGTGCCGATCGAAGTCGGGCCAGAGGATCCCGGGGAAGTGGAACTCGGCATAGGCGGACTGCCAGAGAAGGAAGTTCGACAGCCGATGTTCCCCCGACGACCGGATGACGAGGTCGACATCGGGCATCTCGGGTATGTACAGCGCCCGCGAGAGCGACGCCTCGTCTATATCATCGACTTCGATCTCGCCCTGGGCGACTCGACGTGCCACCGCTCGCGCCGCATCGGCGATCTCCCTTCGGCTCCCGTAGTTGAAGGCAAACACCAGATTGAGCTTGGTGTTCGCCGCCGTCAACTCGGCGGCTTCGGCCATGTGCTTGCGGTTGCGGTCGGGGATCCTCGGGTCACCCATATCACCGGCGAACAGCATCCGAACCCCCTGTGCATCGAGATCGTCGCGGCGGCGGGTGAGCAGGTCCTCGTTGAACCACATCAGGAACTCCACCTCGTCGGCGGCGCGGGACCAGTTCTCCGTGGAGAAAGTGAAGGCGGTCAGCCACTCGATCCCGATCTGGAGAGCGCCTTCCACCGTGTCGAACAGCGCCGCCTCTCCGGCGGCATGCCCGGCGGTGCGGGGCAGGCCACGGGCGTTGGCCCAACGCCCGTTGCCGTCCAGAATCAGCCCGACGTGTCTCGGGACCAGGCCGGGATCGATCCGAGACAGGTCGAGGGTCACTCCATCACCGCGAGCGAGGACAGCTTCCGGTCGAGGTGATACTCCACGAATCTCCGGGCGATTCCCATCGCCTCGCCCGCCAGCTTCGAGTCGGTCTCAGGCATCCGGCCGAACTCGGCCCCCGCCAGGGCGGCCAGATATCCGGTGACGCCGTCACGCAACCGCACCGAGCCCTCGGTCCCGCATCCGTCGCAGATGGCACCACCACCACCGAACGAGAATCGGTGCAGATCGTCGACCTTGCCACAGGAGGCACAGACCAGCAGAGACGGGGCGACCCCCACCACCTCGGCCAGCTTGAGCAGATAGCTGGTGATGAGATCGGCTCCGATCTGACCCCCTTCCAGAGCGCGGAGCCCCCGATGCAGGAGAAGGAAGAGCCGCATCGAGGACTCTTCCTCCTGGGCGACCGCATCGGCTGTTTCGACCATGGTGCCCGCCGCCACCACCGCATCCAGGCTTGCCCGGAGCCGGGGAAAGGGCTCGATGACCGCCACCTGGGTGATCGTGTCCAGATTGCGGCCTTCGTAGAGGACCAGGTCGACATGGGTGAACGGCTCCAGCCGCCCCCCAAAACGGCTCTTGGTCTTCCGGATCCCCTTGGCAACGGTGCGAATCTTCCCTTTGTTGGGGCTGAGCAGCACCACCACCCGATCCGCATCGCCGAACGGGTAGCTGCGGAGCACTATCCCCTGATCATGTCGGATGCCCATGGAAGGCACCAAGGGTAAGCGCTGAGTGCCCATTTCACGTTTCTCTCCCAATGTGGTTCAGCTCCTGGGGGAGGAAGCACATCCCCTCAGTCGCCTACGCTTGAGAACATGGCCCTGGTACCAGACACCGAGATCGAGGCATTCGTCGAGGCACACCCGGGTTGGAGCAGTGGGGACGCCGACATGACCCGGACTTATGAGTTCGGGGACTTCGTCGGCTCGATGGGGTTCGTGACCCGCGTCGCTCTGGCGGCCGAGAAGGCGAATCACCACCCCGACATCGACATCAGGTGGAACAAGGTGACCCTCACCCTCTCCACCCATTCGGAGGGCGGGCTCACCACGAAGGACCTCGACCTCGCCGACATCTGCGACGGATTCGCCTGAGACGGTGCACTAGGAGCGATCGAAGCCGAGACGGTCGAGGAGCTGGGGCTTGCCCTGCCAGCCGGGCTCGACGGTGACGTGAAGCCTGAGGTTCACCCGGTTGCCGAGCAGGGCTTCCAGGTCGTGGCGAGCTTCACTCCCCGCAGCCTGCAGCAACGTTCCGCCTTTGCCGATGACGATTCCCTTCTGGCTTTGTCGCTCGACGACGATGTCGGCGGCGATGTCGATCAGGCCGTCCTCACGCTGTTCGATGTCCTCGACCGCCACCACCAATGAGTGGGGCAGCTCCTCACGCAGCCGGTCCAGGAACTTCTCCCGCACGATCTCAGCGATGACGAGACTCTCCGGTTGGTCGGTGGACACCCCGGGCGGGTAATAGCGGGGCCCCTCGGGGAGACGTTGCACGATCTGGTCTACCAGTTCATCGACGCCGATCCCCTCAACTGCAGATATCGGGACATACGAGGCGAAGTCCCACTCCCCTGCCTGGGCCAGTTGCCCGACGACGTCGCCTCTCGCCGCGGCATCGATCTTGTTCACGACGAGGACCACTTCGGCGTCGGCCTTGTCCAAGCGCTCGGCGATGAGCCTGTCGCCGGGCCCCACCGGCATCGTGGCGTCGATCATGAACACGACGACGTCGGCCTCGCTCAGAGTCCCGTAAACGAGAGAGTTGAGCCTGTTCCCGAGCTCATTGCGCGGCTTGTGCAGGCCCGGTGTGTCGACGAGCACCACCTGATACTCCGGATCGTCCGGATCGGGCCCGTTGACAATGCCGCGGATGGCGTTGCGAGTGGTTTGGGGGCGAGACGATGTGATCGTGACCTTGGACCCGACCATGTGGTTGACCAGGGTCGACTTGCCGACATTCGGCCGCCCGACCACCGGGACGAAACCCGACCTCATTCGGGCACGTAATCGTCTGCCACCGAGACCGAAACGTCGCCGACGCGCCGACCCTGCATCCGGGTGACGGTCAGGGTCAACGGCCCGAAGGAGAATTGCTCTCCCTCGTCAGGAACCCGCTCGGCCAGACCCATCACCAGCCCGCCAACCGTGTCCCAGTCCTCGTCGGGCAGATCGACTCCGGCCACCTCGGCCAGGTCGTCGACCGGGAGCCTGGCGTCGACGTCCCAGCCGCCATCGGATCGCGGCGAGATGAAGATCTCGTCATCGTCGGTCTCGTCGGCGATCTCACCGACCAATTCCTCCAGCAGGTCCTCGATCGTGACCAGCCCCGCCACCTCACCGTATTCGTCGACCACGATCATCTGATGGAGACGGCTCGCCTGCATCTCGCCCAAGAGCACCGACGCCAGCTTGGTCTCGGGGATGAACTCCACCGGCCGCATCATCTCGGCCACCGACGACGGTCGACGGCCTTCACTGAGCATCGGCAGAAGGTCCTTGACGATGACCATGCCGACAACGTCGCCGTTGCTCGTCACCGGTATTCGGGAGAATCCCTCTCCCATCGCCACCGATATCACCTCGTCGAGTGAGGCGGTGACTGAGATGGTGATCATGTCGGGGCGGGGAGTCATCACCTCACGCACCATGGTCTCGCCGAACTCGAGCACGGAGTCGATCATCTCCCGCTCCTGCTCTGCGCCCTCTTCGGGCGGCGCCTCCTCGCCACCGTCCTCGTCGTCGTTGGAGTCGTAGATCAGGTCATTGGCCCAACCACCGAGCCTGACCGCCGTCGCCAGCAACAGGGCGGAGCGGTAGGCAAGAGGGCGAGGGCGACGACGCCCTATCTGCCTGGGGGCCAGGTCGCCAAGTAGGAACACCACGAGAAAGACGGCCACCGAATAAGCGATTGCGCTGGCGAGTGTCTGCCCGGCCCCCAATGCTGCGGTGGCAGCCACCGCAGCTATCACCAGGAGTGCGGAGCCAACCAACGCCACGGCAGGGGTGATCGCTTCGCGCTCATCGAGCAGGCCGGCAACCACCCTGGCGCCACGGACCTCCTCTGAAGCATCGCGGAGGGCATCGGCGCGTGGCACCCGGCCGATGGCCGACCCGGCGGCGCGCAGCCACGCAGCAAGCCCGAGGGCCAGGAAGGCAAAGACGAGGGTCACAACAGTCATCTTCTCGTGAGCCCGACCAGGGAGAGAAGCTCGGTCTCCCGGCGCTCCATGAGCTCGGCGTCCTCGTCGTCGATGTGGTCGTAACCAAGGAGATGGAGGATCCCGTGAGCGACCATCAGAGCCATCTCGTCGTCCGGCTTCACGTCGTACTCGACAGCCTGGCGGCGCACGTAGGCCGGGGCGACGATCACGTCACCGATGATCAGTGGCGGACCGATCGGGTCCTGGTCGGGCACGACGCCCGGGATCAGCTCCTCCACCGGGAAGGCGAGCACGTCGGTGGGCCCGGGTCGATCGAGGAAGCGCTCGTTGTACGACGACATCTCGTCCTCGTCCACGAGGAGCACGGTCAGCTCGGTGCTGTCGGGGTAACCCTCCTCGCGAAGCACCAGCTCGGCAAGCCGTCGTAGCTGCTCGAGATCCACCGCTTCACCTTGTTCGTCGGCCAGGAAGACACTCACTGGCCGGCGCCGGGTTTTCGACTGGAGGGGTCGTCCATCAAGATCCGGGGAAGTTCGGGTAGGCGATGCGCTGATGGTAATGCCCTACCAGCGAGTCGAGGAAGGCGGATCTGATCTGGGTCATCTCGGAGAAGGTGAGCGGCGACTCGGATAGCTGGCCGTCGTTGAGCTTCTCCTCGATCACCCGGTTGACAACCTTCTCGATGGCCTCGGGAGTCGGCTCCTCGGTCTGGAAATTGGCCCGGCACGCCGCCTCCAGCGAATCGGCGAGCATGACGATGGCCGACTCCGCCGTCCTCGGCTTGTGGCCGATGTGCCGGAAGTCGTCGGGATCGACGTTCTCGCCCTCCTCCATCCTCGCTTTCTCGTAGAAGAAGCGCATGATGCCGTCGCCGTGGTGGCTGACGATGCCGGTGGCGACATCGGAAGGGATCTTGAACTGGCGGGCGAGGACGATCCCGTCACTGACGTGACGGCGAATGATCTCCGCCGACTCCTTCGGGGTGAGGAAGTCGTGTGGGTTCTGGATCCCGAATTGGTTCTCGATGAACATGGTCGGGTTCTCCGTCTTGCCCAGGTCGTGGTAGTAGGACATTGCTCGCGCCAGTAGGGCATTGCCCCCGATGGCACGGGCCGCGGCATGAGCGAGAGTCCCCACCATGAGGGAGTGGTTGAACGTCCCGAATGCCTTCTCTTGGAGGAGCTGGAGCGCCTGATGGTTTCGATCGGTCAGATCGAGCAGGCTCAGGCTCGTCGTGATGTCGAAGGCCGCTTCGAAGAACTGGAGAGCAGCCAGGCCGACCAAGGAAGCGACGGCGGAAACGGCGAACGACCAGACCATTGCGTCGCCGATCACGCCCAGCGGGATATCCAGCGCGATGCCCAGCACGGTGAACGGGACGTCGTTGGGGCCGGCGTGGAAGAACCATGCAGTGGCTGCGGCGGTCACTGCGGCCGTCAGCGCGGACAGCACGACAGCGGTGCGGAAGGCCCCCCGGCTGCTCACCGAGCTGACGAAGGGGATCGGGGCCATCGTGGCCAGCGTGGCATAGACCGCGATGCCGGTATCCAGGGTGCCGGCTGCGGTGAGCACTCCCACCGACAGCGCCATCAGCACCCCGATCCGGGAGTCGAAGAGGACGGCAGTCATGAACCCGAAGGCGACGGCAGGGAGCACGTACCAGCTGATCGAGGGCTGGATGATCACCGTGGCACGGACGGCACCGGCGGCGAGGACGATCAGGATGCCGAGCAGGGCGACCATCCTCGGACGCGACCAGAACTCGGGTCTGAACCGGGAGAGATAGAGCCCAAGCACCCCGACCATGACCGCGATCACCGCCAACAACCCGCCGTCGGCCTCCGCTTGACTGGCGAACGACGACGTCTGGTTGATGGCATCGATGTGGAGCTGGGTGAGGGGAACCCCTTCGCCCACGATCAACTGGTCGGCGTCGTACTCCACGATGACCGGTTCGACCTCATTGGCGGCCTGATCCTGGGCTTCGGCGGTCTCCGCCTCGTCGACCAGGTAGTTGGCCTGGAGGAACGTGGCAACGACCTCGCCGGCTGCATCGCTCGCCGTCTGGTCCTGACCGGGAGGATTGGTGTCGAGATAGAAGACAGCCGGGGGGCTGGAGCGAAGTCTCTGCTGTGCGATTTGAAGCTGATCAGGTGTGATCCGGAAGCCGAACTCCTGGGCGAGACGGTTTATCGCCGCCTGCCTGATCACTGGGAGATGTGGGTCCTCGCCCAATGCCGCCCGGATCACGTCGTCGCTGGCGGTCACCGCCAGGGTGGCGATGGCGTCACTGGCCACGGTGTGGGTGGCCGTGACCTGGGTGACGACTTCTTCGATGTCCCGCAGATTCACCCGCAGTGGTATCGGTTCGGTCTCGCACTCGGATCCGGCCTCGCACTCGACTTGCTGGACGTAATTGCCCGATCCCACCACGTAGCCGTTGGGTATCGCGGCATCTTCGGGAGAGACGCTCACCAACACCGTCCCCGGGGCCACTTCCGCCGACCATGTCCCCGTCTCGCCGGTCATCACCTCCGTCGACTCCCCGCCGGATTCGACCGTGACCGTCACGCCGGCCGATCCCTTGTCCGGGCGCGAGCCTTCCGCCTCGGCATCGACTGCCTCGTCGGCGTCCACGTCGATGAACACCATGCCGGAGACGACGGCCGGCTCGGGCGCCTCGGTGGTCTCGGTGGTCTCTGTCTCCTCGGCGGCGGCAGTGGTGGTCGTCGCCGGAATGTCTGGTTCCGGTGGCTCGACGGCATTGCCGATGGCCAGGGCCTGGACGTCGTCGAAAACCGCCGTGACTTGCGCATTGACGGTGCTTTCGATCTGCTCGTTGATCCGCTCCGCCGGCTCGACGCCATCACGGGCCTCCTGCTGGAGACGCTCCGTCTCCACGGTGTCGACGACCGGAGCCGGCCGCTCGGCGCGATACTCACGCGTGGCGACGGCTCCGACCACCAACTCGGGATCGGTGTCCGCCGAGCCCAGCGAGAGCATCCCCCAGGCGGCGACGACCGTTGCCACGAAGGTGGCGACGCGAATCAGGATCGGGCGTGGCATCACTTGACCCTGGTCTCGAATCGGGCGTATGCCTCGACGATGGAGGCGACGATCCGGTGACGGACGACGTCCCTGGCAGTGAGCTCGACGAAGGATACGCCCGGGATGTCCCTCAGGATCTCGCGCACGATCTCGAGACCCGAACGCCGATTGTCGGGCAGGTCGGTCTGGGTCATGTCCCCGGTGATGATCATCTTCGAATTGAACCCCAGGCGTGTGAGGAACATCTTCATCTGCTCCGGCGTCGTGTTCTGGGCTTCGTCGAGGATGACACACGCATCGTTGAGAGTCCTTCCTCGCATATAAGCGAGCGGGGCGATCTCGATAGTTCCCTTCTCCACGAGCGAGGCCGTCTCCTCGGGCCCCAGCATGTCCCACAGGGCGTCGTACAAAGGGCGCAGATATGGGTCGACCTTGGCGGCGAGATCGCCGGGGAGGAACCCGAGCCGCTCTCCCGCCTCGACCGCGGGACGAGTGAGGATGATGCGTCGCACCGAGCCACTCACCAGGCTGTCGACGGCCGCGGCCATGGCGAGATAGGTCTTGCCGGTCCCGGCGGGACCGATGCCGAACGTCAGAGTGTTCTCCCTGATCGCCCCCATATCTCTCTGCTGGCCATGGGTCTTGGGACGGATCATCCGCCCCCGGCCGACCGGGATGCCGTCTGACAGGACCCCGGACGGGCTGGGCACGTCCTCGTTGACCATCTTCACGATCTCGTCGACCCGCGCCGGGTCCAGGGTCTGACCCTCCTGGACCAGGATCAACAGCTCCTCGAGCACCGTGCGTGCCTTCTCGACGATGCCGTCCGATCCCTTGAGAGCAATCTCGTCTCCGCGCGCGACGAATCGCACCTCCGGGAAATGGGCTTCGACCTGTCGGAGATGTCTGTCAGCTTCTCCCAGCAGGTCCAACATCAAGTGATGGCTGGGAACGCGTAAACGCGAGTCGATTAGATCGATGGGTTGCTCTGTGGGCACGAGGGATGACGCCCGTTTCGTGGCGTCACATACATTCTAGATGGCACCCATCGCTGAGCCGGAGATCAATCCGGGCCGGAGACCGCCTCGACCGAAGTCTCGAGCAGCGAGGCGATCACAGCTTTGTCGGAGTCGCGCACCTCGTCCGGGCTGCCGTCACGACGCAGGAATTGGATGGCGGCCAGAAAACGATCGATGAGATCGTCGCCCCGGGAACCGGCCAGGACGTCGATATCGATCACGGTGCCCCTCCCCGATGAGACGAGTGGAAGGAGGTCGGAAGGGGGCACGGCGTAGATCTCGGCCAACCTCACCAGTCGTTGAACACTCAGCGCGCGCTCCCCCCGCTCATAGGCACCGACCACGGACGCCTTGAACTCACCACTGGTGTATGACTCGACTTCTCCCAGAGACCAGCCGCGTTGACGGCGGGCCGCCCGCAAGCGGACGCCCAGCGATGCGCTGAACTTGTCGACCAAGTACGTACTCCCTAAGCCCGTGGCAAAAATGCTACTTCGTCGGCCCTGGTCTTTCCAGCAATCAAATCATTCGGGCCGCAGCGACCATTGCCGCCGTCTCGACCCGTAAAACCGTGGCCCCCAGGTCCACCCGCATCGCGTCTTCGGGCACCTCGCCCTCGGCCCATCCTCCTTCGGGGCCGATGACCACTGTCCGCGCGGGCGGGATCGCCCGGATACCACCCTGATCGCACACCGAGAACGGCACGACGATGTCGGCAAAGGTGATTGGTTCCCCGGAGGTCCGCATCAACCATGCTCCGCGAGACTGCTCGAGGCCCGATGCGGCCCACGAGCGAAGCCGGTCCTCCCGCGGGGGTCGACCCTGACCGTATCGGGTCTGGAGAAACCGCAAGTGGGCCACCCCCAGCTCGGAGAGCTTCTCGACCAAGAATCGGGCTCGATCCCGATTGTCGGGCGGGGCGGACACCACGACCAGGTCGGATGGGGCCTCGACCTTCCACTCCCGCCCCCGGAGCACCTGGCCCCGCTCGTATCGTCCCTCGCCGAATCCTCCGACACCGTCGGTGTAGGTCACGTCGTGCCCGTCTTCGAGTCGCAAGACGCGATCCAGATGTGTGCTCTGCGTCTTGGAGACTGGGATCAGGTCCGCCGCCCAGGGCTCACCCAACAGAAGATGGGGGACGTGGCCCACTCAGCCCGCCGAGGCGGGGCGGTCCGTCCTCTCACCCCGAAGGTTGGCCCACTGCCGGAGCAGTTCCTCCTCGTCGGGAGTGAGATCGTCCGGTATCCGCACGCCGACCACAGCGTGGAGATCGCCGCGTGACCTCCGGCCGAGATGGGTCACTCCGAGCCCCGGCAACCGGAACGTGGAACCGGGCTGGGTCCCCGCCGGGATATCGAGGTCTATCTCGCCACCCTCGAGCAAGGGCATGCTCATCCTGGTGCCGAGAGTCGCCTCCGCGATCCCGACCCACACATGATGGATCAGATCGGCATCCCGTCTCTCGAACCTGGGGTCGGGCGAGACCTGGACCTCCACGTACAGGTCCCCTGACGGACCGTGGCGGCCCCCCGACTCGCCACGACCCGAGAGACGGAGACGGGTGCCCGATGTGACGCCGGCCGGGACCTCCACCGTGACTGTGGAGTCCTCCTCGACAGATCCGGCACCCGAGCAGACATGGCAGACCTCGGTGATCAATACCCCTTCGCCGTTACAAGTCGGGCAGGTGGCCACCGTCATCATCGTCCCGAACAACGAGCGCCTTGCCATTCTCACCGATCCGACGCCACCGCATTGCGTGCATGTGCGCTGGCCGTCTTCACCATCTTCGGCGCCGGTGCCCGAGCAGTTCTCACAGGTCGCCCGACTGTGAAACGACACGGTCACCTCGGTGCCGAATGCGGCACCGGCCAGGTCGACCTCCACCCGGACCAGGATGTCACGACCCCGGCTGGTACGGTTGGTGCCGGCCGCACCGAATCCGGCGCCGTCGCCGAACACCGATCGGAGCAGGTCGTCGAGACCTCCCCAACCCGAGAACAGGTCGGAGAGATCGATCGTGTCGCCGCGGTCGAACCTACGCCGCCGGTCCGGGTCGGAGAGGACCTCGTACGCCTCGGCTGCCTCACGGAACCTGGCGTTGGCCGTCGGATCGTCGGGGTTGGCGTCGGGATGCGTGGCCCGGGCGATGCGGCGGAAAGCCTTCTTGATCTCTTCACCCGTGGCGTCCCTGCCGACGCCGAGGATCTCGTAATAACTCTTCGCCATGGGTCAGTCTTGCCTGGGGCTGATCCGGTCCTCCAACTCCCGGGAGACTTCTTCGACCGCCGATATCGCTCGCTTGTAGTTCATCCGCATCGGTCCGATGACACCGACCGATCCGCCGGTGAGCCCGACCTCGTAGCTCTTGGAGACGACTGCGAGGTCGACGTCGTGCACCGGCAACTCGGCCCCGATCTGGATCGACGTGCCCGAGACGCCGGCCAGGATCTTCATGACCTCGGCCTCACGCTCCAGCACCTCGAGGATGCGCTGCACCGCGCTCAGGTCTTCCCAGACCGATGCCAGCCGCTGGGTGCCACCGATGAACATCTCGGTCCCCGCCGCACCGGCCAGATGCAGGCCGTCGTTGATGCTCAGCACCGCCTCCCTGGTCGGCTCCTCGAGCCGGCTGATCTCCTCCTCGCTGATGGTCAGGTCGCCACCGAGATCCATGCCGACGGCGGCCGCACTCACCAGCCGGTGTGCGGCCTCCAGCTCACGCGGTGTCACCGGCACCCGAACTCGCGCCCGCTGCTGGAGGACACGCCCGCCCTCGGTGACGATGATGAGCAGCACCTGATCGGAGGTGACCTGGACGCTGTGCATGGTGCGCACCGTGTCCCCCACCAGACCGGGAGCGGTCACCACCGCAGGCAGGTCGGTGACATCGGCCAGCAGATCCGAGGTCGCCTTGAGCAGCTTCGACAGCTCGAGATGGACCTCGCCGAAGAACGTGTTGATCTTGGTCTGAGCAGCTGAACGGAGACGGCCCGGGCCGAGGTGGTCGACGTAGTACCGATAGGCGGCTGC
>JBOGEU010000433.1:0-1339 GCA_050741995.1 Acidimicrobiia bacterium
ATGAGCTGGTGGGCTATCGAGCTGATCACGAACGTGATCCTGGTCGCCGTGGTCGTCGTGCTCGGGCCTTTGATCAAGCGCTTCGGGCGGGCCTATGCAGGCGACATCTTCAGGGGCAACCCCCGCACCGGGAAGAGCTACCTCGTGCTGATGGACGTCGCCTATTACCTCATCTTCACCGCGTACGTCTTGTTCACGATCACGCTCAGCCTGCCTCCGGAGTGGCGAGAGTCGACGCCAGATCCCCTAGGCGAACAACTTCAACACGAGGTCTCGCGGGTTGGTGGGATGCTCCTCCTGATGGGCGTCCTCCACGGTCTCAACGTGCTCAGTCTCCCTCTCGTCGGGAGACTGCTTGGACTGAGTGGGAGCCTCGAAGAGGACTTGCCGCCGGCCGGCTGACCTGTGCTCTGGCTGACGGTCGTCGCTGCCGGTAAGACGGCATGGACAAGTGAGGACCTGGCACGCGCCACATTCGTCGAGACCCTCTACCACCAGGAGGCGGCGTCTCTGGTTCGGTTGGCCCGACTCTTCACCGATGATCGCACCGGCGCCGAGGACATCGTCCAAGAAGCTTTCATCAGGCTCTACTACGCCATCGACCGGATAGAGGACATCGAGAGAAGCGCCGCCTATCTCCGTTCGATAGTCCTCAACCTTGCCAGGGATCAGAACCGGCGCGGGCTCCTTTCGCTTCGTCATCAGGACTCGATGATCGATCGAAGGACGCCAGAGCTGCCTGAAGATCGGCTGGTTCGAGACGAGAGCCAGATCGCTGTCATCGACGCCTTGAATGCACTCTCCCCGCGCCAGCGACATTGCCTCGTTCTCCGCTTCTACATGGACCTCACCGAGAAGGAGATCGCTGCGACCCTGGCGATCTCGCCAAACTCGGTCAAGACACACTGTCAGCGCGGCATGGCCGTCCTCGCCGGTCTCCTGGAGCCCGCCGAATGAGCCTGGAGAGACGTCTCACTGAAGCACTCCACCAGGCTGACCAGTACCAGCCCAGTGTCGACCTCTACTCGCGGGTGAGCCGAAGCATCGAGGAGGACAGGGCGCACCGGCACCGGCTGCGAATCGGTGTCGGATCCGGTATGTGCGGTCTGATCATCGGGGCCGGGTTCCTCGGGGCCGTGGCGGGACGCGATTCGATCGGCGTCCTCGTCTTCCCAAAATGGTCGATTCAGGTGTTGCTGCTCGTCTTCCTCACCACGTGCCTGGTCGCCCTCGGACCCGCCATCCGACGGCTGGGCCAGCCATTTCTCGCAGAGATTTTTCACATCAGCCCGGCCACCGGCGACCGGTTCTCCAGACTCCTCGACCTTGCCTATTACCT
>JBOGEU010000434.1:0-5129 GCA_050741995.1 Acidimicrobiia bacterium
CTTACCTGAGGTACGTAGCGCCAAATATGGCGCTACGCCGACAGAGAAAGCGCCAGCGCCCTGCGCACCGATAACACGATGTAATCGGGTCTGCGTGTGATGTCGTTCCAGGTGAATCTGAGGATCCGCCACCCGGCGAGCTGGGCCAGATTGTCCCGTTCGCGATCCGCCTGGAACGTGTACTCGTCCCCGTGCCACTCCCGGCTGTCACCCTCGATCACCAGGTTGAACTCCGGATAGGAGAGGTCGACCCGGCCGTTGACATGTTTCAGCCATGCCGGTCGATGCTGGGACTCGGGCTCAGGGAGACCGGCCCGCCGGATGACTTCCAGAAGGCGGGACTCGAGATCGCTCTCTGACCGATCCTTGGACCGAAGCCGTGGTTCCAGTGCATTGCGCAGCCTGACCACTCCGGGCTTGCCCTTCCTGGCAAGCTCCCCGAGCTTGTCGTCCATCTCCTGGAAGCCGACCTTGCCTTTGGTCGCGAACCGGTCGATGGCCCTCCCGAGCTGGGTGAGGGAGAGCACCGCGGCCAGGTCTACCACCGTGCGCGCCGGCACCGTCACCGGCAGTCCTTCGATCGTCTGAACGTCGCCTTCGCGTATGTCGGTGAGTTGATGCACGGTCACCTCGGTGAATAGGTGCGTGTGCCGGTGTGGGACCGATACCACGAGCCGCGGGCCCGGGACCACTACGCCATGGAGCCTGGCTGCGGCCTGGTGCGAAACGACCGCCCCGAGACCTTTGGCCGCGGCGGCGAGGATCGACGCCTCGGACTCGAGGACACCGGGTAGGGCGTAAACCGCGGTCGCGATCTTGACGAGGGTGCCGTCTTCCAGTCGATGGTCCAGGGTTCTGGCCGTCATCCCGAGCGCAAGTGCCTCCCGACGAGTGATGACACCGTCGTTGCCCATGGCGTGACGGATGACGGCCTTTGTTGACTCGCTCATGACCTGACCATGCCGTCTTCTCCCCGGCGATGGAAGCGGTTTGGTTCTGTGTCTCCGTAGCGCCATATATGGCGCTACGTACCTCAGGTAAGCGATAACCCCCCCGCCAGCCGGTCCAGGTAACCCACGGTCTGGGCTGCGGGGAGGGGGCGGAGGTTGAAGACCGCGCGGTCGACTCCGGCGGCTATGAGGGTGTCGATGTCATCGACCTTGGCGCCGTAGGCGGTGATCTCGAAGGCTTCGGGATCGCGCCCGGCGCCGGCCACCGCCTCACGCACCTGTGACACCTCGCTCGCGATGCTCATTCGCGTGGCCAGGGGCATCCACCCGTCGCAGAACTCCACCATGTCGGCGACGGTCCTCGGCCCGGCTTCCGCCCCCATGATGATCGGCGGATGTGGGCGCTGTACCGGCTTGGGCCAGGCCCAGGAGGGCTCGAGGCTCATGAGCTCGCCATCGAAGGTGGCCTCGTCCTCGGTCCAGAGCGCCTTCATCATCAGGATCTTCTCCCGGAGCAGCGCACGCCGCTCGCCATACACCACACCGTGTTGAGCCATCTCCTCACGGTTCCACCCGTAGCCGATGCCGAAGAGGAACCGGCCCCCGGACAGGGCGTCGAGAGAGGCCACCTCCTTGGCGGTCCAGATCGGGTCGCGCTGGGCGACGAGGCTGACCCCGGTGCCGAGGAGCAGGGTCGACGTCGCCGAGGCGGCATAGGCCAGGGCGACGAAGGCATCGTGCGAGCGCCAGTAATGCTCGGGCAGCGGGGGCGCCCCCACTTGACCCCCCCAGGGTGTCGCCCTCGATGCCGGGATGTGAGAGTGCTCCGGGAACCAAAGGGATTCGAAGCCCCGGGCCTCGACCTCCGAGGCAAGCTCGTCGGGGCGAATTGCCGTGTCCATGGGAAAGATGAAGACTCCGAACTGCATAAACCTGACGCTAGGCGATGTCGCTCAAGAAACTCATCAAGCAGATGATCACCGCCGGCGGGCCGATCCCCTTCGAGGAGTTCATGAGGCTCGCTCTCTACCATCCCGACGGCGGCTTCTTCGCCACGGGAAAGCTGCGCTCGGAGAAGGCCGGCGACTTCCTGACCTCGCCCGAGGTCAGCTCGTTGTTCGGCCAGACCCTGGCCGTGCACGTGAAGCGAGAGCGGGATCGTCTTGGGGACCCGTTCGAGCTGGTCGAGGTGGGCGCCGGCTCGGGATCACTGCTCCGACCCCTCCTCGACGCCATCGAGGTGGACGCCCGTGCCGTCGAGGCCTCGCCGGCGGCCCGTCAGGCTCTCCGAGACGTGCTTCCGCAGGATCGCATCGACGATGTGTTGCCCGATCGGATCCGGGGGGTCGTTGTCGCCAACGAACTGCTCGACAACCTCCCGATGGCGCTCGCTCAGCGTCTGGACGGCGTCTGGCGAGAGCGTTGGGTCGGTCTGGACGGAGATGGTCTCGGCCTCGTCGACACCGGTGCCAGGCCCGAAGTCGAGGCCTGGCTCGATCGCTTCGGAGGCGATGTGCCGGATGGGGGATGGGTTGAGGTTCAGCTCGAGGCCGGGGTGTGGCTGGGCAACGCGCTGGCCCGGCTCGAGGCCGGTTCGGTTGTCGTCTTCGACTATGGGGACACTGCCGAGAACCTGCTCCCCAGACGCCAGGACGGGACGCTGCGCACCTACCGGGCCCATCATCTGGGCCCTCATCCTCTCGATGAGCCGGGCGAGACCGACATCACCGCCGACGTCAATTTCACCGCCCTGATCGCGACCGCCGAGGCGGCCGGCGCCCGGGTCGAACTGTACCGCCAGGACGATTTCCTCACCGGGCTCGGGCTGAGGGATCGGCTGTCGGAGCTACGTCACGCCGAGATGGAGGCGGCGAGGTCGTATGACGAGATGGAGCGGTTGCGGATTCGCACCCTGAAAACAGAGGCCGAGACACTGCTCCACCCTCGTGGCCTCGGCGACTTCAGGGTCCTCGTCACCGGCAAGTGACGGGAACCGTCGACGGCGGGAAGGCGTCCTATCGTTATGAGGCACGTGATGAGACAGCTTGCACTCTCGGGTGTGCTCGCCCTCGGTCTCGCCGCGTGCGCCTCGGCCGGCGAGCCGTTGGCCCCGCCCGACTCCACCGTTGGCACTACTGGCGCCGAAGGCTCGACGACGATCACGGAGGAACCGACATTGCAGACCACACCACGATCCGAATCCGATCTCCTCGCCCTGGCCGAGGAGGCCAGGTCTGACCTTGCCGGGCGTCTCGGCGTGACCGAGGACGAGATCGCCGTCACCTCGGCGACGGCCGTCACCTGGAACGACGGGTCGATCGGCTGCCCGCAGCCGGGTATGTCCTACACCCAGGCGCTCGTCGATGGGGCCAGGGTGACCTTGCAGCACGATGGCAACACCTATGCCTACCACCGAGGTGGGGGCGATCTCTTCTACTGCGAGCAGCCGGCGGAAGGGTCGTTCGCCGTGTCCGAGGACGATTCCGGGGAGCTCCAGATGACCCCGCCCCCGGGGTTCAACGATTAGCCGGAAACCGAAGGGCACCTCTTGAGAGGTGCCCTTCGTCTCGTCTCTTAACGGTTCCGCTCAGGAATCCACCTCCACCAGGGTGAGCCCGAGGATGCCCGAGGCATCCGAGTGGGAAACGGCGCCGAGGTAGCTACCGGGTGTGGTGAGCCCGGTCCAACCGACTTCGACGGTGCCCACTGTGCCCTGCGTGGCCGAAGGCGGCGCGGCGTTGATCGCCAGTGATCCGCCGGTGGTGAGGGGCACTGTCCACACCGACAGCGAGTAGTCGACCTCGCCTTCTCCCGGCAGGAACGTGGTCTGCCACCCGTTGACGTACAAGGTGTACGTGTCCGAGGGCGGAAGCGTCACGTCGATGAGCTCGTCGGTGCCACCCGATGTCGACCGGGCCACCTCCTCGCCCGCAGAGTTGAACAGGAAGAGGTCGATGTCGACGCCCTCCGAGGGTGTGATGTCATCGGCCGTGAGCACCACGCGCAAGTGCGCAGCGTTGTCCACAGGGATGGCATGCGCCCGCGTTCCCTCGACTTCGTCGGGTGACCAGTTCGAGTTGTCCGGATCCTGGTCGACCGAGCCCAGAATCGGCACGTTTGGAGCCATCCCATGGGCGTTCGCGGTGTAGGCCCCCGTGTAGCCGAAAGCGACCGGGATGCTCGTCGTCCCGGAAGCGCCGGTTCCACTCACCGATCCCGGGAACTCGATTGCCGCCGCCTTGACCGCGATCGGGCTCCGCACCCTGTTGTGTCCGGACTCCCACGTCAACGACCCGAAACGCCATTCGCCGACGGGGGCGCTCTCGTTGACGATGCTGATCTCGAACGTGACCGACTCGCCCGGCGCCAGCTGTATCCGGTTGGGGCTGACATCGATGTCGTAGCCGAGTGGCTCGTTGACCTCGGCCCGGTAGGTGCCTGCCTCATCCGAGACATTGGTGACGGTTCGGATGACCGTCTTCGCGCCAGGCACCTCGCTGACTCCGATCGAGGGGTAGTTGAGGTTGTAGGTCTCGAGCGGGATCCCTTCGCCTTCGACGAAGTCACACGAGCCCGGTGTGAAGATCTCCGCGTTCGCCCCGCAGGTGAAGCCGACGTACTCGAGGAGTCCCGCCTCATAGGCGAGACCCGGGTTGAAGATCGAGCCTGCCGAGCTCGCCTCCCCACTGGGATCCACATGTCCGGCGCCGAAGTCGAACGGGTCGGCCTTGGTCCGTCCGTCCTCCTTCCGTACGTCCTGCCGGGCAGTCGTCATCAGGGCCGACTTCGCAACGGCGGGGCTCCACTCGGGATGCGCCTGCTTGAGCAGGGCGAAAATGCCTGCCACATGGGGGCCGGACATCGAGGTCCCCGAGATCGACTGGAACAGCTGACCGGGTGCGCTCAGACTGGGGGTGGGAGTGTTGCCGGCGAGGATGTTCACGCCGGGTGCGGTCACGTCCGGCTTGATGATGTCTGGCGACGCCGGGGTGCCCACCGGTCCCCTCGATGAGAAATCGGCCATCTTGTTGCCCTTCTGGCGCTCCGTCTCTCCGGCGGTGATCTCAACGGTGGCCTCGTCGCCCTTTTCGGCGATGTATGCCTTCAACTCCAAACCGTCGGAGTTGGTGACCAGTGCCGAGGGGACGAAGTGGTTGTCGGTGACCAGGGCCTGGATGT
>JBOGEU010000435.1:0-4334 GCA_050741995.1 Acidimicrobiia bacterium
GTGCACGATCCTGGCGGTCGATGCCGCCGCCAACGGCCCGGGGTGGGAGGTGGTCATCGAGAGCGGCCGCAACCGCACCGGGATCGACGTTATCGAGTGGTGCCGCAAGGCGACGGCGATCGGAGCCGGTGAGATCCTGCTCACCAGCTGGGACCGAGACGGGACCCGCGACGGCTACGAGGTGGAACTGACCGCATCCGTGTCCTCGGCGGTCGACGTCCCGGTAATCGCCTCCGGCGGTGCCAACGAGGCACGTCATCTCGTCGAAGCGCTGGAGGCCGGCGCCTCCGCCGCCCTGATCGCCTCCATCCTCCATGACGGAGACACCACCGTCTCTTTGTTGAAGAGTGCCCTGAGCGCAGCCGGGATCGTGGTCCGGCCATGATCATCCCCTCAATCGACATCTCGGGCGGCCAGGCGGTGCAATTGGTCGGGGGGGAGGCCGTGGCCATCGAGGCCGGCGACCCGATGCCCCTGCTCGACCATTTCGGCCTGGTCGGTGAAGTCGCCGTGATCGACATCGACGCCGCCCGTGGTGAAGGCAGCAACCAGGCTCAGATCGCCGAGATGTGCCGTCGGGGGCGGATCCGGGTCGGGGGCGGGATACGCGACGTTGCAACCGCCTTCGAGTGGCTGGACCTCGGCGCCGAGAAGATCATCATCGGGACCGCCGCCACCCCAGAGCTGTTGTCCGAGCTGCCCTCGGCGCGGGTCATCGTCGCTCTCGACTCCAGAGACGGCCAGGTGCTGAGTCACGGCTGGCGTCAGACCGCCGGAGTCGGCCTGATGAGCCGGATCGACGAGCTGAGGGGGCTCTGCGGCGGCTTCCTGGTCACCTTCGTCGAGCGCGAGGGGCGTCTGCGGGGGACCGACCTCGACCGGGCCAAGGAGGTGGTGGCTGCCGCCGGCCCGGCTCGGGTCACCATCGCCGGCGGGGTGACCTCACCCGAGGAGGTCGCGGTGCTCGATCAGATCGGGGCCGACGCCCAGGTGGGGATGGCCCTCTACACCGGCCAAATGACTCTGGGCGACGCTCTGTCCGCCATGCTGCACTCGGACCGTCCCGACGGCCTGTGGCCCACGGTCGTGGTCGACGAGATGGGCACCGCGATGGGCCTGGTCTACTCGAGCAGCCAGAGCATGGGCCGCGCCCTCGAGGAACGGAGCGGGATCTACCACAGCCGGTCGCGGGGGGTATGGGTCAAAGGCGAGACTTCGGGAGCCACCCAGGAATTGGTTGCGATCGACCTCGATTGTGACCGGGACGCCCTCCGCTTCACCGTCCGCCAGCACGGGCCCGGCTTCTGTCATACCCACGATCGGACCTGCTGGGGTGAGGACCACGGTCCGGGCAGGCTGCAGCGGAGGCTGAGCAGGATCGCCGGCTCCGACGACCCGCACTCGAATACGCGCCAGCTCCTGGCCGACCCCCGGCTCCTCGCCTCCAAGCTGCGCGAGGAGGCCGGCGAACTGGCCGGCGCAGAAGGGGTCGACCAGGTGATTCACGAGGCGGCCGACCTCCTCTACTTCCTGCTGGTGCGGGTCACTGCCGGTGGAGCCGACCTGGAAGCTGTCGCCGCCGAATTGGATCGTCGCGAGCTACGGGTGACCCGACGGCCGATGAGAGCCAAGGACAGCCCGGGATGAGGCCCTTCCTCGAACGTCTCGACACCCTGCCGATCACTCGCCGGCGCCCGGTCGATCCCGAGGTCCTCGAGCAGTCGGCCGGGATCGTCGAAGACGTGAGAAGGGGTGGGGAGGCTGCGCTGCGTGCGCACGGTGAGCGTCACGGCGACCTCATCCCTGGTCAGGACTTCGTCTTCGATCGGGCCCGGCTCGAACGGGCGCAGGGAGAGATCTCCTCCGATGAGCTCGAGTTGCTGGACCGGGTCGCAGCCCGGATCGGGGGCTTCGCCGGCGAGCAGCGGAAGACACTCCTCGACCTCGACGTGATGGTGCAAGGTGGCAGGGCCGGCCACCGATGGATCCCCGTGGCCTCCGTGGGTGCCTACATCCCGGGAGGCCGTTACCCGCTTCCGTCATCGGCGCTGATGACCATCATCCCGGCTCGGGTTGCCGGTGTGGGCACCATCTGGGCGGCATCCCCGCATCCGACAGCACAGACACTGGCAGCCGCTGCTGTCGCCGGCGCCGACGGTCTGCTCGCCATCGGCGGAGCCCAAGCTGTAGCCGCCCTCGCCTTCGGAACGGTCTCGCCTCCCTGCGACGTGATAGTGGGCCCGGGCAACCAGTGGGTGACCGCAGCCAAGAAACACCTCTACGGCGAGATCGGCATCGACGGGCTCGCCGGGGCAAGTGAGATCCTGGTCATCGCCGACGAGTCGGCCGACCACGATCGGGTTGCGGCCGACTTGCTCGCCCAGGCCGAGCACGACACCAGGGCGATACCGGCATTGTTGACGACCAGTGAGGCCCTGGCCGACCGGGTCAACCTGTCCATCGGCCGCCAACTCTCCGATCTGCCCACCTCGGACACGGCCACGGCCGCGCTGGACAACGGGTACGTGGTGGTGGTCGGGTCGATGGCCGAGGCGGCTGCGCTGTCCGACCGCTGGGCCCCTGAGCATCTCGCCCTCCATGTCGAAGACCCCGATGCCCTCGCCGTCTCCCTCCGTTCCTACGGGTCGCTCTTCGTCGGCGGCGGGAGTGCCGAGGCATTCGCCGACTACGGGGTCGGCCCCAACCACGTGCTGCCCACAGGGGGTGGCGCCAGATACCAGTCGGGGCTCTCGGTGCTCACCTTTCTCCGCTCTCCCACCTGGTCCCGCCTGGACGATCCCGGCGCCCTGGTCGACGACACGGTGCATCTGGCCCGTCTGGAAGGCCTCGAGGCTCACGCCCGTGCGGCACAGCTCCGGGGCGAACGGTGACGGTGCCGTGCGCCATCGATTGCCGGCCGCCCTGGGTAGCGTCAGACGACACGAGACGAGGAGAACCCATGTCAGGCGAGCTGGCCTTTGTCGAGTTCGGTGTGGACGACGTCGCCAAGGGGCGTCTCTTCTACGAGACGCTCTTCGGCTGGAAATTCGAGCCCGGGCCCTCGAGCCAGGGTTTCGTGGTCTCGCTGCCCAACGTGGCGGGGGGAATGCATGGCGGTGACAGGGGCGCCGCCCCCTATCTGTTCTTCAGGGTCGAAGACATCGATGCCGCGGTGGCGCGGCTACAGGAGCTGGGGGGGACTGTCGACGATGTGGACGTGGAGGGCGACGCCGGCTCGGTGGCGCAATTCGGCCGGTTCAGGCTGTGCCGGGACGATCAGGGATCACCATTCGGGTTGCATCAGCCACCGATGCCGATGTAGGTCACATGTTGCGCCGGTAGCGGCCGCCGACCTCATAGAGGGCATGGCTCATCTGGCCCAGTGAGGCGACCTTTGCGGTCTCCATGAGCCGGGCGAAGATGTTGCCCCCTGACACCGCGGCTTGCTGCAGCTCGACCAGGGCGGCCGAGGCGGCCTCCCGGTTGCGCTCCTGGAAGGCCCGCAGGTTCGAGATCTGGCGCTGCTTGTCCTCGTCGGTGGATCGGATCAGCTTCTCGGGGGTGACGAAGGGCGAGCCTTCCTTGGAGAGGAAGGTGTTGACCCCGACCACCGGGTAGGCGCCCGACTCCTTCTGCTGCTCGTAGTAGAGCGACTCCTCCTGGATCTTGGTCCGCTGGTATTGCCGCTCCATGGCCCCGAGCACGCCCCCCCGGCTGTTGATCCGCTCGAACTCGGCGAGCACCGCCTCTTCGACCAGGTCGGTGAGCTCTTCGATGATGAAACTGCCCTGGAGCGGGTTCTCGTTCTTGGCCAGGCCCAGCTCTTCGTTGATGATGAGCTGGATGGCCAGCGCCCGGCGCACCGACTCCTCTGTGGGAGTGGTTATCGCCTCGTCGTAGGCGTTGGTGTGCAGGCTGTTGGTGTTGTCGTAGATTGCGTATAGGGCCTGGAGCGTGGTCCGGATGTCGTTGAATCCGATCTCCTGGGCGTGGAGGGATCGGCCCGAGGTCTGGATGTGGTACTTCAGCTTCTGGGAGCGCTCGTTGCCCCCGTACCTGTGCTTGATCGCCTTGGCCCAGATCCGGCGGGCGACACGACCGATGACCGCGTACTCGGCGTCGATCCCGTTGGAGAAGAAGAAGGAGAGGTTGGGGGCGAAGTCGTCGATGTCCATCCCCCGGACCAGGTAGTTCTCCACATAGGTGAACCCGTTGGCCAGGGTGAAGGCAAGCTGGGTGATCGGGTTCGCTCCCGCCTCGGCCATGTGATAGCCGCTGATCGAGACCGAGTAGAAGTTGCGCACCTTGTGCTCGATGAACCAGGCCTGGATGTC
>JBOGEU010000436.1:0-8441 GCA_050741995.1 Acidimicrobiia bacterium
CTGCGTCCTTGCCATCGGCGCCCCTGGCTCGCCCTGAACATCGCCAACGTCAGTGGCCAGAGCACTAAGGCCCCGATGCCCGAGTTCGTAGGAGCGCTCGACCAGGGGACCACCTCCACTCGTTTCAAGATCTTCGATCATGAAGGGGCGGTGGTGTCCGTGGAGCAAGAGGAGCACCGGCAGATATTCCCCCAGCCGGGCTGGGTCGAGCACGACCCGATGGAGATCTGGTCACGGTCGACTTCGGTGATAGAGGGCGCCCTGAGCCGCGCCGGGCTCGCAGCTTCGGATCTGGCGGGAGTCGGGGTGAGCAACCAGCGCGAGACCACCGTGATCTGGGACCGGCGCCGTAGTGAGCCGGTCGCCAACGCAATCGTCTGGCAGGACACCCGGACGGCGGCGATCTGCTCGGCTCTCGAGGCGGACGGCGGGCCGGATCGTTTTCGAGCCAAAACCGGGCTGCCCCTCGCCACCTACTTCGCAGGCCCCAAGGCGAGGTGGCTTCTCGACGAGCACCACCTCCGGGACCGGGGTGAGCGAGGCGAGCTCGCCTTGGGGACCATCGACTCGTGGCTGGCGTGGAACCTGACCGGCGGCCTGCACGTCACCGATGTCACCAACGGCTCGCGGACGCTGCTGATGGACCTCGCCACGACCACCTGGGACGCAGACCTCGCCCTCGAGATCGAGGTCCCGACGACGATGCTGCCCTCCCTGGTCCCATCGATCGGAGTCATCGGCGACTGCGTCGCGCCGCTGGAAGGGGTCCCCCTCGGGGCGATTCTCGGCGATCAACAGGCAGCCTTGTTCGGTCAGGCGTGCTTCAAACACGGGGAAGCGAAGAACACCTACGGAACCGGCAACTTCATGCTCTTGAACACCGGAGAGACGCCGGTGACCTCCGAGTCGGGGTTGCTGACGACTGTCGCCTTCAAGATGGCGGGTGCGCCGCCTTTGTTCGCACTCGAAGGGTCGGTGGCGGTGACCGGCGCATTGGTCCAGTGGCT
The DNA here is from genome assembly GCA_050741995.1 of Acidimicrobiia bacterium. GTDB lineage: Bacteria > Actinomycetota > Acidimicrobiia > Spongiisociales > ZC4RG35 > JARDZU01. The sequence goes on from JBOGEU010000436.1 coordinate 1,008, forward strand.
GAGAGACAACCTGCGCTTGTTCGAGGATGCCTCGGATGTGGAGGAGATGGCCCGGTCGGTGGACGACAACGGCGATGTCTACCTGGTGCCGGCGTTCTCCGGGCTGTTCGCCCCGCATTGGCGCCCCGACGCCCGTGGCGTGATCGCCGGGCTCACCCGGTTCGCCAATCGGGGTCACATCGCCCGCGCCGCCCTCGAGTCGGCGGCCTACCAGACCCGGGACGTGTTCGACGCCATGGCCGCGGATTCGGGCGTAGACCTGGCCGAGCTGCGTGTGGACGGGGGCATGACCTCCAACGGTTTGCTCATGCAATTTCAGGCCGACATCCTCGGTGTGGACGTGATCCGACCCCGGGTGGCCGAGACCTCCGCCCTCGGGGCCGCCTTCGGGGCCGGTCTGGCGGTCGGCTTCTGGTCGGGGTTGGACGAGATCCGGGCGCTCTGGGCCGAGGGCGGGCGATGGTCGCCGCAGATGCCCCCTGACGAGCGCGAGCGCCTTTATGGTCGCTGGGAGCAGGCGTTGCAGCGGTCCCTCGACTGGGTGTGACCCCGGAACCGCCCACGGCGTGGTGGAATGCGGTCATGTTCGAAGGATTCAGGCTGGCCACGATCGACACCGGCGAGACGGAGACCCGGGTGCGGGTGGGTGGTGAGGGGCCGCCGCTCCTCCTTCTCCATGGCAATCCGCAGACGCATGTCATGTGGCACAAGGTGGCCCCCGCCCTGGCCGAGCGGTTCACGGTGGTGGCCCCGGACCTGCGTGGCTACGGGAAGAGCTCCAAACCCGAGTCGACGCCGGATCACGCCCCGTATTCGAAGCGGGTGATGGCGCAGGACCAGATTGCACTGATGTCCGAGCTGGGGCACGAGAGGTTCGCGGTCGCCGGGCACGATCGCGGGGGCCGCGTCGCCTACCGGCTGGCCCTGGACCATCCGGACACGGTGACAGGGCTCGCCGTCCTCGACATCATCCCGACCGGGGAGGCCTTTGCCCGTGGCGGCCGGGAATTCGGTCTCAGCCTCTATCACTGGTTCTTCTTCGCCCAGCCCTCGCCGCTGCCCGAGAAGTTGATCGGGTCGGACCCTGACTGGTTCTGGCGCTGGCACACCACCCGGGGCCCGGACACGGGCTTCTTCGACCCCGAGGCGATCGAGGACTACCTGACGTGCTTTCGCGACCCCGAGACGATCAGGGGCATCTGCGACGACTACCGCGCCGGGGCGACCATCGACTTCGAGCACGACATGGCCGACAAGGAGGCAGGCCGTAAGATCCAGTGCCCGGTTCTCGTGCTCTGGGGGGCGCGATCGAAGCCCTCCACATGGTACGACCCGCTCGCCGTGTGGAGGGAGTGGTCGGCAGGGGAGCTGGATGGCGGGGCATTGCCTTGCGGTCACTACCTTCCCGAGGAGGCCCCGGAAGCGACTGCGGATCGGCTGATGCGCTTCTTCGCCGGCTGAGGCCCGCCGATAAGATCGTCGCCGAGTCGAGGAGGACGGAATCTCAACACCTGACATCCTGGCCTTGTCCAGGATTCTCCTGGTGCCTTTCATCATGGCGTTCACACGATCGGACCGGATCGACAACGCCCTGTTGATCGCCGCGTCGTTGTTCGCCGTCGCTGCGTTCACCGATTTCCTCGATGGGTACGTGGCCAGGAAGACCAGTGGCGGCACCCTCCTCGGTTCGTTTCTCGACACCACTGCCGACAAGATCCTCATCACCGGGACGCTGCTCGCTCTGGTCTCGGTCGACCTGGTGTCGATTTGGCCTGCCTCGATCATCATCTTCCGTGAGTTCCTGGTCATGGCCCTGCGTGGGGTGGTAGCGGCCCAGGGAGGTCTGATCGCACCCTCGACCTGGGGCAAGATCAAGTTCGGCACTCAGTTCCTTGCGATCTTCCTCGCCTTTGTCCGCCTGCCCGAGCGATGGGGCCCCTGGTACCTGGACCAATGGGTGATGCTGATCGCGGTCATCGCAACCGTCGGCTCGGCATGGGGCTACATGTCGGCATTCATGCAGACGGTTCGGTCCGAGCCGACGCATACCCGTACGTGAATGTCGCCGTCACCGGCGGCAGCGGCGTCGTCGGGCGCTCGCTGGTCCGTCATCTGGTGGCAGCGGGTCACCAGGTCGTGGCCCAGGCCCGGTCCGCGAGGTCGTCGGAACTGGTCACCAGCCTGGGCGCGCAACCGGTGATGGGGGACGTTCTCGACCGCCACAGCCTGCGCGCCCTGGTCTCGGGAGCGGAGTGGGTATTTCATGTCGCCGGGGTGAACGAGCTGTGCTCGGCCGACCCCGGGCACATGGACCTGGTCAACATCGAGGGGAGCCGGAACGTCTTCATGGCGTGCAATGAGGCGGGGGTGAGGAGAATGGTGCATACCTCGTCCGCGGCCACGATCGGCGAAGCCCGGGGCACTATCGGCACCGAGTCCAGCCCCCATCGCGGCTCGTATCTCTCCAGGTACGAGCGGTCGAAGCACATCGCCGAGCGGCTGGTGCTGGAGACGGTCGGGGATCTCGAGGTGGTGGCGGTGAATCCCTCCTCGGTGCAGGGCCCGGGCCGTGCCACCGGCACCGGGAAGCTCATCTTGAACCTATTGAACGGGAAGCTTCCCTTCGTCGTGGAGACGACGGTCTCGATCGTGGACATCGACGACTGCGTCCGAGGCCATCTCCTCGCCGCCGCCAACGGGGTCAGCGGCGCGAGATACATCCTGAGTGGCGCCAGCTTCGGTATGGCGGAAGGCATCGATCTGCTCGCCTCGATGAGCGGGCGCCGGTCGCGCACCGCCTTTCTCCCGGGATGGGTGGCTGCCGGCGGAGCCGCGGCCTTCGAATTTGGTGCCCGGTTGGCCGGCCGCCGACCCACGCTCTGCAGGGAGATGGTGCGAGTCCTCCGGGCGGGCCATACCTACGACGGGACCCGGGCGACCCGCGAGCTGGGCCTCGAGTACACCGCGCTCGATGTCACCATCAGACGCACCATCGACTGGTTCGAGAGCGGAGGTCTTCTCACCTGAGCGCACTGTTGCGCGTCGCAGAAATATTGGCGGGGTTTCTCAGCTGAGCGCCTGGGTACCATCGACTATCCCGATGGTTGCCCCTCTCGCACCACTTCTGTCCGGATGGCGGTCTGCTCCTCTACCCGATCTTCACGGCACCTGCTCGGTGGCGCCGGGTGGCCGCGCCTTTGCCATTGCCGGCCTCGCCGACCGGCTCGAGTCGTCGTTGCTGGTCGTTGCCCCCGGTGAGCGGGATGCCGAGGAGCTCGTCGACGACCTCACCCTGTTCATCGACGGGGTGCTTCTTGCCCCGGCGTGGGAGACCCTCCCCTTCGAGCATGTCTCACCGAACGTCGCGACCATGGCCCATCGGGCACAGGCGAGACACGCTCTCGATCAGGGCGCCCACGTGGTCGTGGTCACCAGTGTCCGTGGCGCCATCCAGAGGCTCAGCACCTCGCCCCATCAGCCGCTCGTCCTCGACCCGGGCGACGAGGTGGTGATGGGCACGTTGGCCCGGGACCTCGCCGACCTCGGGTACACCCGCACCGATCGAGTCGAGGCGAGAGGAGAGTTCGCGGTTCGGGGCGGGATAGTCGACGTGTTCCCTGCCCAGATGGAAGCCCCGGTCCGCCTCGACTTCTGGGGTGATCGGCTCGACGAGATCAGGGCGTTCTCGGTGTCCACTCAGCGCTCGGAGGAGAGCCTGCACCACCTGACCGCATTCCCGGCTCGGGAGGTCCGGCCAGACCCCGAGATGCGGGAGCGGGCCCGGCGGTTGGTGCGTGACGAGCCGTGGGCCGCTTCGACCTGGGACCGGATCGCCGAGGGACAGCTCTTTCCCGGCATCGAGTCCTGGCTGCCCTGGCTGGCAGGGCCGGCGTCGCTCATCGACACCCTCCCCGCCGGCGCCGATCTCGTGCTCATCGAGCCGGGGCGCGCCCTCGACCGTGCCCGCGACCTGGTCAAGGAAGAATCCGAGCTGGCTGCCGCCCTGGCACCCACCTGGGGCGAGCAGGCACCCGAGGCGGGGGCGCATCCTGCCCTGTTCCTCGATCTCGAGGAGAGTCTCTCCGAGCGTCGTTATCTCGGGATGCCGTCGACCCCAACCGGCCCCGACGATCAGGTGATCGAGGTCCGGGCCCTCGATGCGGTGCCCGGCGACCCGGAATCGGTTGCAAAGGGGCTGAATAGGCTCCTGGCGCGGGGTATCGAGGTCGTGATCGCCCTGGACGGAAACGCAGCGGCCGATCGGGTCGCCCGGGCGCTGGCCGGGCATGGTCTGGTCCTCGACCGGCTCGAGTCGCTTCCCATTCGGCGGTCGGCGATCGTTCCCGTCGGCATCCACAAGGGCTTTGTCGCCCCCGGTATCGGGGTTGCCGTGCTCGGCGAGCAGGAGATCGCGGGACGCCGGCGGGCGCACCGCAAGATGGGCCGGGCACGGAGCGCGCCGTCGCAGCAGTATCGCGATCTGACCGAGGGCGATTACGTCGTTCACCACCAACACGGCATCGGGCGCTTCGAGGGCTTGGTGTCACGCACCATGGCCGGGATCGAGCGGGACTACCTGGTCATCGCCTATGCAGGGGAGGACCGGCTCTACGTGCCGGTCGATCAGCTCGCCGCCGTCCGTCGCTACACCGGGGGCGAGGTCCCGAGGGTCTCCCGGATGGGAGGAAGGGACTGGTCAGAGCAGAGGTCCAGGGTGCGCAAGGCGGTCGCCGCCGTCGCCCAACAGGTGGTCGATCTGCACCGGCAGCGAGCAGCGGCCACCGGACATGCATACGACCCGGACAGCCCGTGGCAGGTCGAGATGGAGGGCGGGTTCCCGTTCGAGGAGACCCCCGACCAGATGCAGGCCATAGTCGAGGTCAAGGCAGACATGGAGTCGGAGCAGCCGATGGACCGGCTGGTGTTCGGAGACGTCGGCTACGGCAAGACCGAAGTGGCGATCCGGGCGGCGTTCAAGGCGGTGCAGGCCGGAAAGCAGGCGGCGATCCTGGTCCCGACGACCCTGCTCGCCCAGCAGCACCATCAGACCTTTGCCGAGCGTTTCGAGGGTTATCCGATTCGAGTCGAGGCGCTGTCCCGATTCCTCACCACCAGGCAACAGAAGGCGGTGGTGGCCGGTCTTGCCGGCGGTGAGGTCGACGTGGTGATCGGCACCCACCGGTTGTTGTCCGACGACATCCACTTCAAATCACTCGGACTGCTCGTGATCGACGAGGAGCAGCGATTCGGGGTCTCGGCCAAGGACGCCATCAAGCGGCTCAAGGTGGGGGTCGACGTCCTCACGTTGACCGCCACCCCGATCCCGCGGACTCTGGAGATGGCCCTGACCGGGATCCGGGAGGTGTCTCACATCAGGACCCCGCCCGAGGACCGCCATCCGATCCTGACCTATGTCGGCCCCCAAGACGAGCAGGCGGTATCGGCTGCCATCCGTCGCGAGCTACTCCGTGAGGGCCAGGTCTTCTACGTCCACAACCGGGTGCAGTCGATAGACCGTGCCGTGGCCCGTCTCCGCGATCTGGTGCCCGACGCCAGTTATGCGGTGGCTCACGGTCAGATGTCCGAGGGTCAGTTGGAGCAAGTCATGATCGATTTTTGGAATGGCGAGTACGACGTGATGGTGGCGACGACCATCATCGAGTCAGGGCTCGACCTGCCCAAGGTCAACACCCTCATCGTCGAACGGGCCGATCTGCTCGGCTTGGCCCAGCTCTACCAGCTTCGGGGGCGGGTGGGGAGGTCCGACCAGCGGGCGTATGCCTACCTCTTCCATCCCACCGACCAATCCATATCCGAGGATGCCCGTCGCCGGCTCGAGGCCATCGGCGAGGCGACGGATCTCGGCTCGGGGTTCCAGCTCGCCATGCGTGACCTCGAGATCCGAGGGGCGGGGTCGATCCTGGGCGAGGTGCAGAGCGGGCACATCGCCGCCGTGGGATTCGACCTCTACTCGGAGCTGGTGGCCGAGGCCGTGTCCGAGCTGGAGGGCAGGGAAGCGGTGACCGCCCCGCCGACCGAGGTGCGCATCGATCTCCCGGTCGATGCCCACCTCCCCGACACATACGTCACAGATCAGGAACTGCGCTTGGAGGCCTATCGCCGGCTGGCCACCACCACCAGCAACGACGAGGTGGACGACGTCGCTGCCGAATGGGAGGACCGCTTCGGGCCCTTGCCACCGGCCGCCGCGGCGCTGGTGTCGTTGGCCCGGCTGCGGGTCGAGGCGATGCGGGTGGGGCTTCAAGAGATGGTCCAGCTCCGCCACGAGATCCGGATCAGCCCCGTGGATCTCAAGTCCTCCCAGGAGGTGCGTCTCAAGAGGCTCCAGCCGCGGTCGGTGCTCAACGCCCGCGAAGGGGTGATCTTCATCCCGGCCCCCCGCGACCTGGTGCCCGGCCTGATCGAGTTCCTGAAGAAGATGTGGGAGATGGAGGCACCGACGGACCAGTAGTGGCTACTTACTACTTGGCCCATCGGTCCTCTACCATTCCGTCGTCCCCCTTCACGAAGGAATCCCTCTTGAAAAAGCTGGTATCACTCCTCGGCTGTGGGGTGCTCGCGCTCGCGGCATGCGGCGGCGGGTCGAACACGGTCGCCGCCACCGTCGACGGCGACGACATCACAGTTGGCGATGTCGAGGCCCTCATCGACCCGGGCGATGATTCGACGATCCCCAAGGAGGATTTCGCCACGTTCCTCGGATTCGAGATTCAGCAGCGGATAGTCACCGTTGCCGCCGCGGAGACGTTCGGGATCGAGGTGACCGAGGACGATATCGCGGCGGAGGCGGACAGCATTTTCGAGGAGGCCAACACCACCGGTGTCAGCCGTGAGGAGTTCCTCGCCAATAGCAGTGTGACCGAGGCCCTGCTGCTCAGGGTGGCGCAACAGCAACTGTTGGACGGTCGTGTCAGGGAGGTCCTCGCCGAGGACGTCGCAGCGCCCACCCAGGAGGACATCGACGCCGTCGTCACCGAGGCGGAGGGGCTCTATTGCGCGTCACACATCCTGGTGGGGACCGAAGCCGAGGCCGACGATGTCCTCGATCGGCTCGAGGCCGGCGAGGAGTTCGCCGATCTCGCCGCCGAGCTCTCCACCGACACCGCAAGCGGGGCTCAGGGTGGGGATCTCGGATGTGCGCCTTCCGATCAGTATGTGACCGAGTTCGCGGACGCCCTGTCCGAGGCCGAGGTCGGCGTCCCCAGCCAGCCGGTCGAGACCGAGTTCGGCTTCCACGTCATTCTCCTCGGTGATGACCAAATCCCGAGCGAGGACGAGATAATCGAGCAGCTCACCACCGTTGCCATCGGGACCGCCACCAACGAGTGGTTCCTGGAGCAGGTCGCGGCGGCCGAAGTCACGGTCGACGAGCGTTACGGCACCTGGCAGGCCAGCCCGACACCACAGGTAGTC
>JBOGEU010000437.1:0-1394 GCA_050741995.1 Acidimicrobiia bacterium
TCGACCTGAGACCGGGGATGACCGGTTTGTGGCAGGTGGCGGCACGCGCCGACCTCAACTGGACCGACCGGGTGCGCCTCGAGCTCGCCTACCACCGGCGATGTTGCACCAGGCTCGATTTGGAGATCCTGCTGCGCACCATCGGGGCGGTCTTCAACCGGTCGGGACGATGAGGAAGAGCCAGGCCATGGCCCCGGCACCGATCCCGCCCAGCGCCGGCCATTGCCTGTTCTCGTCCCAAAGAGGGGGCGCCGGGTGAGGGCGGTGGTGACTGGATCCGCAGGATTCATCGGCTCACATCTCTGTGAGCGACTCCTTCGCGACGGCTGGAGCGTCTCGGGCATCGATGCCTTTGCCCCCACCTACGACACGATCGGTCGCCGGGCGAGAGTCGCCAGGCTGGCACCTCATCCTGGCTACGAGTTCGTAGAAGGTGACTTGAACCGGGTCGAGCTGGGGCATCTGGTCAGCGAGGCCGACGTTGTCTTCCATCTTGCCGCCCGACCCGGGGTGCGGGCCTCCTGGCGTGACTTCGCAGAGGCCTCGAACGCCAACATCCTCGCAACTCAGAAGGTCCTGGAGGCGGTGGCCGAGCATCCGTCGACCAGACTGGTCTTCTCTTCCTCGTCCTCGGTGTACGGGCAGGTGGACGAGATCCCGGTTGGAGAGAACCGGCCGCTCAATCCGATCTCCCCCTACGGCGTGACCAAGGCGTCCTGCGAGGCCCTGGTCACTGCATACAGCAGTCAGTTCGCGATCAGTGCGGTGAGTCTGCGTTACTTCACCGTCTACGGCCCCCGTCAGCGCTCCGACATGGCGTTCACCAAGTGGATCCGCAACGCCTTCCTGAACGAGCCGATCCGTGTCTTCGGAGACGGAAAGGCGATCCGGGACTTCACATATTTCGAGGACGTGATAGAGGCCACCGTCCTCGCCGCCGGAGTGGAGGCCGCCGGCCATCACATCTACAACGTGGCGGGAGGGAGCCCGGTCGGCCTGAACGAGGTGTTCGAACATCTCGGCGAGCTCACCAGAAAGGACCTGGACATCAGGCACGAGGACCCGGCCCTCGGAGATCCGGATCGAACCGGTGGTGACACGACCCGAATCGAGACCGACCTGGGATGGCGTGCCCGCTGGCCACTTCGAGATGGTCTGGCTGCCCAGGTGGAGTGGTTCGAGCAAGACTGGGCAGCCGGCCTGGTGTAGCCGTGCATCCCGGTTGTCCATATGATTACCACCGGAGGAGCGCGAGGTCGCGTAATCGAACGTGTGCGGGCCCAACGGCGATGAGTGACAAACCACCCGTGCTGCACGATCACACCGAGGATCCGGTCGACCGTCTGCTCCCTGGCGGGCCCGATGCCGGTTCGGAGTTGGGCCGATACCTGACC
>JBOGEU010000438.1:0-2535 GCA_050741995.1 Acidimicrobiia bacterium
ACCCCGGCGAAGGTCTCTCCGATGAACCCGGTCACCTGGTCGGTGGCCATCCTCATCGCCCGCCTTCTGCGCCGGATCTGGGGGCTGAGTGCCTGGGTGATGACGAGGGTCAGCAGCAGGGGTATCAGGAGGAGACCGGTCAGACCCGGGTCGATGGTGGCCATCACCACGATCGCGCCGACGCCGAAGGCGACCAGGCCGCCCATGTCCACCCAGTTCTCCATGTACTCGAGCAGCTCGTCGACGTCATCGCGGAAGGTGCTCACCGCCTCCCCCGGAGCCAGGGGCATCACTCTCGACCCGGGGGCCTCGAGCAGCCAGCGGAGGAGGTTGCGGCGGAGCTGAATCGTCTGCTCGACCCAGTGCACGATCCAGACCCGGTCGCCCAGCCAAATGATGAGGTTGCGCCCGATCGCCAGCACCCCGAAGACGATCGCCGGGGCCCACGCTGTCGACGCCACCGGAGCCCCTTGGGACAGGCGGTCGAACACCATCCCGATCAGGATCCCGAATGCCACCGGGGACCCATGAACCAGGGTCCACATGAGCATGCAGAAGAAGAACCGGCCCGGGCGGTAGCGAATCAGCTCCCAGACGAGGCGGAGCGTGCTCATGGCCGGGTATCCCCGAGCAACCCGCTCCTCCCGGTGGCCAACAGGCCTGCGTACCGGCTCCCCGCGTCATCGGCCAGCTCCTCACGCGGCCCGTGCTCGACGATCCTTCCCGCGTCGACGACCATGATCTCGTCCGTGGTCCGCACCGTCTCCAGCCGATGGGCGATGATGACCACGGTGCGGCCGGCAAAGAGACGCTCGGTTGCGGTGGCGATGAGCGTCTCGGTGACCGGGTCCAGACGCGATGACGGCTCGTCGAGGATCACCACGCCCGGGTCCTGGAGGAAGACACGGGCGAAAGCGAGGAGCTGCTGCTCGCCTGCCGACAGGCCCTGGCCGCCGGAACCGAGCACGGTGTCGAGCCCGACCTTGCTGATCCAGGGGCCCAACCCGACGGCGTCGAGCGCGGCGATGATCTCATCATCGGGCCGTGGGTCGAAGAAGGTCAGGTTGTCCTTCACGGTGGCCCGAAAGAGCTGGACGTCCTGGGTCACGACGCCGACCGAGCCCCGCAGCGACTCGGATCGCACCCGGCGCAGGTCGATGCCGCCCACTTTCACCGATCCTCGATCGGGGTCGTAGAGCCGGGCGATGAGACGAGTGATGGTCGTCTTGCCGCCGCCGGTGCGGCCGAGCAGGCCGAGGGATCTACCTGGCTCCAGACGAAAGCTGACATCTTCGAGAACGCCCCGGTCCTCGTAGGAGAACGAGACGTGATCGAGCTCGACGGCGAGAGGGACCCGGGGCAGGTCGACGTCGCCGTCGAGCAACGAAGACGTGAGCCGGCGGAGTTGGTCGATGCGGACGATCCCACCTGATGCCTTCTGCAATTCCTGAAGCTCCTGGGTCACCTGCTCGATCGGGCTTCGGACCAGCTGGACGTATTGCAGGATGAGATAGGCGGTTCCCACGCTGATCGAGCCTTCGACAGTGAGCCAGACCCCGACGACGAGGGCCAGGGCGTCTCCGGCCCAGAAGGCGGTGTTGGCCGACACCCAGACCACGATCCGCTTCCGCCAAGCGGTGGAGGTCCGGGTGAAGAAGTCGCGGATCACGGGGACGAGGCGCACCATGGTGAATCGGCCCGCGCCCAGGGCACGGATGTCGTCGATCCCGGCCAAGCGCTCCTCGATGAAGCCGTAGAGACGGGCCGAAGTCTCCCGTTCCTCCTCCGCGGCGGCGACAGCCAGCTTCCGGAGTCGGATCAGCAGGGCCAGGACCAGGAACACGTAGACGGTGACCGCCAGCCCCATGACGGGTGATTCGAGCCAGGAGATGATGATGACGCCGGTGAGGAGGACGCCAGCGCCGATCAGGCGGACCAGGAATCGCGATATGAACTGGGAGAGGGCGGTGACGTCACCGTCGACCCTCTCGATCATCTCACCTGGGGTGGTGTTGTTGTGAAAGCCCATGTCGAGGCCGAATAGATGCGTGGTGAGGTCCTCGCGGAGGCGATTGGTGGCGCTCCACCCGATATCGGCTCCCAGATAGGAGGCGCCGGCATCGAGCAGCTGATTGATGATTCCGGCCACGAGATAGGCGACACCGGCCGTGGTCATGGCAGTGACCGCCGACCGTGCCCCTGCGGCGTCGATGAACGTGCGCATGATGAGCGGGATCACCAGCTGGAGGCCGATCGATCCGAGGAGGAGGGCTGCCAGCACCACCACCCGCCCTCGGAGCGGACGGAGGTAGTCGGAGAGCGTGGCGCGGTAGGAGGGAGCGGTCATGGGCGGACAGTCGGACGGTATTCCCGATCGCCCGCCGACCGGGTCGAATTAGCCAGTGCTCCGGCTCGCAAGTTCCGTGCGTGTAACGCCGAGGGGACACGTGCGAGAATTGGGGGTCGGCGCACTAGGGATCGCCCGCCGTCCTGAGGGCTCACCCGCCAGGGCGCTGCTTCACTCCGGCCTTCAGG
>JBOGEU010000439.1:0-3539 GCA_050741995.1 Acidimicrobiia bacterium
GGCGCCTGTGACTGCGCCCATGAGTAGGCACAACGCCGTCAGGGTCCGTTTCAAGGTTCCCCGAGCATTCGCGCGATCGTCAGCAGCTCGTCGAGAGTCAGGGTCGTGCTGGTGAGGCTCACGGTGATTTCGCCCTCGACCCATTCGAGCAGGCCTCGCTCCGGGATGTAGCGGCCCTCGATGCCGCGGACGGTCACGGCGCGAACCTTGGCCTCCATCGGTGGCGACAACCGGTCATCGACCGCCTCGGTCAGCAGGAACCCCCGGTTCCCGGCACCGGCGTATGCCATTGTGACCACGCCGTCCTCGACCCGGATCGTCGGGGTCCCGAAGCCATGCAGACTCTCCGGGACCAGAAGCCCTTCTAATGTCTCCGCGGCCACCTCCACCGTTGAGGTCGCTGACTCCACCCAGGTGCCGGGTACGGGTTCGCCGACGATGTCCAGACTTCCAGCTACTTCGACGAGGGCAGGAGTGGGCAGGCTGCCCAGCACGATTGCGTCCAGGCCGTTCGCATGCAGCCCGACGCGGTCGCCCTGCTCGTCTAGGTATCCCACGCCGGGGCCGACCTGGCTCCGACGCACCAAAGGGCCCAGATCGCCGAACAGCCTGTTGCTCTCCCAGTTTGCGGTCCACCTGATCTTGAACCACGCCCTGCCGTCGCTCCAACTCGCCACCGACACCGGCGGCCCGGCTCCGGTCTCGATGGTCCCGGTCCGATGGAGCGACATACCCAGGGGGATGTCGGCGGTGACGAGGCTCATTTCAACCGGGCCGTCGTGGAACCCGAAGCTCGACGTGTCGGCGTGGGCCGGCGGGGAGGGAAGTCGGATCGGATCGTTCCCGTTGACTGTCACATCGCTCCAGATCACCTCGAGGATGGGAGTCCCCGGGCTGTCGTCGTAGCCCTTGCGAATTGCCCAGAGTTCCCGGTCGTCGGTATCGGCCGGGAAGACGTACAACGCCAGTGGGACGAGGACCGTCTGGTCCAGCCAGAGCTCGACCCGGTCCGTCGGATGAAACTGGCGCCAGTTGCCGATCGCGGTCAGACCATCCAGCAGTGCGCCTGCCTGCGCCACACTCACTTCGACCCCCACCGCGGCACGACCGTCGATGGTGTCGTTGCCAAGGGCACGAGGTTCCCCGGCCCGGCTGAAGCCGGCGACCGGGACGACGAGGTCGAGCGGGGCGGGGACCGCGTCTGGGAATGGCTCCCGATCGGATTGGACGACGACTCTCGGCTCACTCGGGGTGCACTCGGGCAGCGCCTCCATCGGGCATCCCGCAACGGAGCTGCTCCAAGCGATGTCCTCGTCGATGACATGCATCGAGTCGTTCGGGAACCAGTCCTTCGATGGGTACGACGTCTCGTCGCTGATCTCGACCAGGAGCGATTCGGGAGCCCGGTATTGGACCCTGCCGGTGAAAACCCGCTCGGCCACCTCCGGGTGCCACCCGGACTCGACGATGCGAAGGTGAGCTGTCATCGCGTCCACGTCGGCCTGCGCCGCAAGCACTTGATCGGGGATGCCCGCAGTGGCCACAGGTGTCGGTTGACGGAGTGCCAATCCGATGAAGACCGCTCCGCCGAGCACACCGGCGGCGAAGGCGGCGGCGACCCTCACCCGGCGTGGCCGCGAAGCCCGATCGATTGCGGTCAGCACCCGCGAAGTGACGTCCGGCCCGGGATCGGCAGCCTCGTAGCGGAGTTGCCGGCGCAGCGCCCGGATCTGTTCGAGGTAGGCGCGTGCCTCCTCCGATGAGGCAAGCAGACGTTCGACGCTCTTAGCCTCGGCCGGAGTCAGATCACCATCGAAGTACCGGGAAAGCTCGGCATTGAGGGAGTCACGCGTCATCGGCCAACTCCCCGGCAGTCATCCAGGTGACGAGTTGTTCCCGGGCGAGGAAGACCCGGCTCTTGACCGTGCCTTCCGGGATACCGATTGCCTGGCCCGCCTCCCGGTATGTGAAACCGAGCGCCTCGATCAGGACGAATGCCTCTCGCAGCTTGGGGCTGAGACTCTGCAGGGCGGCTTCGACCTCCACTCTGGTCTCGCTCCCTGGAACAGACTCTCGTGTCTGTGGCCGGATGGCAAGAGTCAGCCGCTCCCGGCGTCGTCTCGACCGGATGGCGTCGATTCCTGCGTTCCGGGCCACCTGGAAGACCCAGGTCGAGAACTTGGACCTGAACCCGAGGGTCCCCAGCTTGCGATAGACGCGCACAAAAGTCTCCTGCGTCACGTCCTCGGCCAACTCCGGATCGCCAAGAAGGTGACGGAGAAACCGCCAGACGTGGGTCTGATAGGCGCGAACCAGTTCCTCGAAGGCCCTCGTGTCGCCGGCGCCGGCGGCGCGAATCAGGTCCGGGTCGGGCTCGTGCACAGGACACGCTCCTCCATGCGGCTCCCGGGCTGTCGGGTGCCACGTCCATGCTCGCGATCATCGCTCTCAATCCAAGAGAATGCCCTATTGAGACGAGCCGCCGCTCGAAATCGTTCGGCTCTCGCCTCGGCACTGAACGATCTTCTCGAATGGGACGTCTCCATCTCCAACCAAGTGGAGGTGCCCTATGCGAAGGTTGTTGTTGGCAGTGGCCCTGCTGACTCTGATTCCAGGAGTGGCCGCCGCCGGCGGTGGCGGAGACATCTCGTCGTGCTCCGGGTTCGCCACCGGGACCACGGTCTCGATGCTCGATTCCTGCTTCAACGGGATCGCTCAATTCGCCCCGGCCGGCTCCTCGATCACGGTCAGCAACGCCGGCGGGCTCGACCACTCGTTCACCGCAGTGGACGGTTCTTTCGACAGCGGGAAGCTGGAGCCGGGCGAGACCTATGAGCTGGTGGTCGACGAGCCCGGGATATACGAAGTGTTCTGCGTGCTGCACGGGACGGCGGACGGCCAAGGCATGTCGGGTGTCCTCATAGTCGGTGAGGCCGTTCCCGGGGCGGTGTCCGCCGGCCGGGACCTGGCTGCGATACGTGAGGCAGTGTCTGAAGACAACCAGATGATCGTCGAGGCCGTGGAGCGGCAGACTGCCGCCATCGGCCACCTGAGTGCGGCTCAGGCAAGTCTCCGCGCCGGCCTAAAGGAGGCCGACCTGACGGGGGGCAGCACGGACGAGCCGGTGGCCATCGTGACGGTGCCGTCCGAGCCGAGCGACGATTCGATGTGGGTCCTCGTGATCGCCGGCTTGGCAGTGGGCCTCGCTGCCGCAGCGCTGGCCGCAGTGCTGCGCTCCACAGGCAACCGTTCCTCACCAGAACCGACGAGTTCCCTCGATGCCGGTTTCGGATGGCTCAACCGGACGCCACCGGAAGAGTTGAGCGCCCGCCGAATCGGCGATTCCCCGTAATCGGACGCCGGAGGTCTTTTATGAGCCCTCTCCGAATCAGGGGCGACGCCTCAGAATCGGGCCAGATCCGCCTCCGCGTAGCCGACGACCGCGGCGTCGGCGGTGGTGACCGGCTCGAGGGCTTGTATCAGCTCGGCGACGCGGTGACCGGGGACGGCGACCGTGAGCTCGTCGTCCCCCATCCCGG
>JBOGEU010000440.1:0-2590 GCA_050741995.1 Acidimicrobiia bacterium
GATGGTGGCTACACAGCCCAGTGAGGGGCAAGGCCGTTGTTTGAGGAGTCGCCGGGTGGGGTAACCCTCCATTGAGCGCATGACTCCGGCAGCCGCCGGAGTCATGCCAAACAATGGAGGCCATAGATGAGAACACGCAAGTTGCGAAAGCCGGCCGCGGTCGCCGCTTCGCTAGCTCTGGTATTCGCCATGAGCGCCTGTGACACAGACGACGACACTGACGGCACGACGGGCACCATCGACCCGGGTCTCGGGTCTACCACCACCTTCGTGGACGCCACGACCACAACCATTGCGGACGCGGCAACGACCACGACAGCCGCCGGCTGACGCCGCCGGCGTGACTTGTTGGGGGGCGTCATCCCGGTGACGCCCCCCAACGCTATCCACCCTCAAACACCTCGGCCCCTCAGGCGCTGATTAGTCATCCCACCAGAGGGCAAGGATCGAGTACCCGCCGACCAGCACCATTAGTATCCCGGCCACTCCGGCCACGAGATTCATCAAAAGCTCCATGACCACATCATGTCGAGCGCCTGTGACATATTCCGCCGGCGTCAGAATCCGACGTCCAGCGGTGCCCTGGAAAGAGCCAGGAGGAGGACCGCGGCGGCGGCGACCAGGAGCATCGAGATGGTGGCGATCCGGATCGCCCGATCGCCCTTTCTCCTGCTGGGGACATAGAGCCGGGCGTGTCTGCCGGCTGCGATCAACGGTGAGAACGAGTCGAGCCACCTGCACGACCGAAGAGCGTCTCTTGGTGCGCAGCGAGAGGCCGACGACGTACCCGAAGGCGCCGACCGACAGTGTGATCAGACCGTGGAAGAGATACGGGAAAGTCGTAACGAACAGGTCCCGGATGGTCACCCACCCGGGGCTACGTGGTGACGGCTAGGGCTCTGGCCACTATCGATATCGCCAGACGATGCGACCCCGTGTCGGATCGTAAGTCGAGACCTCGACGTCGACGGTGTCGCCGGGAAGGACCCGGATGCCGCGGCCCCGGCGCATTCGGCCCGATGGCTTGGCCAGCAGCTCGAAGCCGCTGTCCAGCTTCACCTCAAAGGTGGAGTCGGGCAGCATCTTGAGGACCGTGCCTCGCATCCGTATGTATTCGTCTTCGTCTTTCGCCATGGTTTCCTTGGGAGGGGGCCAGTCTAGGAGGCTGATTCCGGCTGTCGGGAATGGGCCCAGATCTAGCCAGTGGCCCCCAGCCGGGCCTCCACTCCACCATCGGCGATGGCCTGGGCCTCATCGATGAGGCGCTTCGCCTCGTCCACCCACCGCTGGTACTCGGCGAGATCCCCAGCGGTGAGGGCGGCATCGGCCCGCTCGAAGGCTGCTGAGGCTTCGGCGAGCAACTCGGCAACCGTCTCCCCGTCCGGGCTCGGTGGAGGCTCTTCGTCGTCACCGCCGGTCCCTTCGCCGAACACCTGCTCCAGGGCGAGATCGAGGGTCTCCGCCCACTCCACCTGGTCGCCGTACACCACGATGACCCGCCGGAACTCGGGAATGCCACCCTCGGAGGCGGCGAGGAAGATGGGCTGGATGTAGAGCAGGGAGTCCTTGATCGGCACCACGAGCAGGTCTCCTTTGATCACCCGCGAGCCCTGGTTGTCCCACAGCGTGAACTGCTCGGAGATCTCGGCGTCCTGGTCGATCCGCTGGCCGACCTGCTGGGTGCCGTCGACGAAGTCGCCCTGGGGCATCCTGAAGTCGATGAGGCGCCCATAGCGCCCGGGTGTGGAGTCGGCGACGAGGAAACTGGACATGTTCCTCCGATCGCGGGGGGTGAATGGTTGGAGGAGCAGATATGACAGGTCCTCCTCACCGGGCAGCTTGGTGAGCAGGTAGTAGGGAAGGATCTCGGCCCGGTATCCGGTTTGGCCGGTGGTCAGGTCCCGGCTGTCGCCTTGGAGCAACTCGGCGCCCGGAACCCCGGACACCCGATTGATCGTCGCCGGGTCCGCGGGCAGCGACCAGGCGTCATTGCGGCTGAACAGCTCGTTGGGATCGGTGATGTGATACTCGAGGTAGAGCTGACCCTGCACTCGAAACAGATCCTGGGGATAGCGAAGATGGGGAACCAGGGCCTCGGGGATCTCCGAGCTCGGTCTGAAGAGATCGGGGTAGGCCTGTGACCATGCCCTGGCCAGCGGGTCCTCGGGATCGACCAGATAGAAGGTGACGTGACCGTCGTAGGCATCGACCACCGCCTTCACCGAGTTGCGCATGTAATTGATCCCGGCTGTGAGCTCGGACGACTGGGCCAGCCGGCCGATGGGACCGCTGGCACCTGGGGTCAGCGGCTGTGAATAGGGATACCACGAGGTGGTCGTATAGAGGTCGAGCACCCAGAGGATCTTCCCGTCGACGATCACCGGGTAGGGATCTGTGTCGAGCTCCAGGAACGGGGCCACGTCTTCGAGGATGTGCCCGACGTTTCGCTCCACGAGCACCCGGCTGTCGGGCCGGATCTCGCCGGAGATCAACAGGTTGAGGTCCCGGTATCGAAACGCGAAGGCGATCCGCTTCCAGATGCTGTCCAACACGACACCCGCCTCGCCGTCGTATTCGTTATAGGCAGTGC
>JBOGEU010000441.1:0-2380 GCA_050741995.1 Acidimicrobiia bacterium
GCGCGGTCCAGGCCCTCGATCTCCTCCGACACCCTGGTCGTGAGCCCGCATTCAGCGAGAAGAGCGTCGAGCTGATCCGGCCCCAGCTCGGAGACCACGGCGTAGGGGTGCTTTCTGCTCGCGGCCCCCGGGAGCGAGGAGAGAAGATCCCTACAGGTGGCGGTCCAAGTCCAGCGATGATTGGCGGCGAGACGACGCAATGCCTCGGCGAGCGCAGCGGAATCCAAAGTGACATCTCCTCTTGAAAGATCGAAGGCCATCGAGCCATCGATGGCTACAAGGGAGCGAGTGTAAATCAGCCCGCCTCGGCTCGTCGCGGCACCCTGGTGTTCTCCAACTGGATCATGGGAGAGCGGGTGGCGGTCGAACTGGTCTTTGGTGGGATCCAGAACCTGGCGGGGTCTACGTCGGCGCCCTGAGACCCCAGGCCCGGCCCGCCGAGGCCCCGGGTTGACAAGCCCGCGCGAGGCTCAGTCGACCAATCGGTATTGCCCCCGGCTCGCCGGCCCGTTGACCTTCGGCATCACCTCGACCGCAAAGCGGGACACAAAATCCTCGACATCCTCTCCGGGTCGGGTGAATGGCCAGATCACTGCCTCTTCGATCCCAAGTGATGCGAGCATCTTGAATCTCTGGGCGATTTGGTCGGGGGTCCCCACCACGGCGAGGCTGTCGATCAGGACCCGAGGGATGGCCTCTCTGAGCTGGGCCATCAACTCCGGCGACCATTCGTGGGGAGCCATTGTCAGAAAGGATCTGAGCTCGTCGGTCACACCGGTGGCCAGGTCCTCCAAGATGTCGAGGACCACGGCCCGGCTGCTCCACAGCGCATGGCTCACGCCGCGCTTCACATTGTCGGGGACCTCTTCTTCCTCGTCGTCGAGGATGGACACGTACACCCACGACGCGAGGCCAATGTCTTCGAATCCGCGCTTCGCCTGCTCCAGACCCTTGCGGATTTCGCCTTTGGCGTAGTCGATACCGCCACGACTGGCGAAACTCCCGATCAGGACCCCATCGGCGAGCTCACCGGCGCGACGCAGCACTTGTTTTCCCCGGCCCGCCACCCACAGTCCGGGAAGATGCTCCGGGGCCAGGTCGAAGTCGAGTTTCCCGCCCAGGAATTGGACCATCTCGCCCTGGTAGGTGACCCGCTCGCCGGCCCAGAATCGCCGGGTCATCTCGATCATCTCACCAATGGCCACCGCGGGTCGGCGCACCTCGTAACCGGGAAGCGTCTCGAAATGGCTGCCCGCGCCCAGATACACCCTCAGCCGCCCTCCCGAGGCTTCGGCAAGGGTCGCCGTCGCTTGAGCCGTCAGGGCAGGGTGTCGTGTGACCGGATCGGTCACGGTGATGCCCAACCCGATCCGCTCCGAGACCCCTGCCGCCAAGGCGAGTCGCACATAGACGTCCCGGGTCCACTTCTCATCGGAATGCGTGAATCCGTCGTATCCCAGCAATTCGCAAAGACGCACCATGTCGACGAAGCGGTTGGGCGGCTCCTCCCCGAGGGAGGCGATCGAGAACCTCATGTGCGGCTCAGCCCGTCCCGTTGATCTTGTCGAGGAGTGCCTGGTCGATCAGCTCGTGGTATTCGGGGTGGCGTTTCACATAGGCGGAGATGAAAGGGCAGATGGGGACGATGACCTCGCCTCTCTCCTTCATGTCCTCGAGGGCGTGACGGGCCAGGGCCGAGCCCATGCCCTTGCCCTCGAGCCGTGGATCGACCTCGGTGTGGACGAATATGTAGCGCCCGTTTCGCACGTGATACACGGCGACGCCGGCTTGTTCACCGTCGACCTCCAGGACATAGCGATGGCTCTCCGGGTCGTCTCTGACCTCGTAACCCGATTGATTGCTGCTCATAGACCTGCATTGTGGTCGTGTCCCGATCTCATCCGGCATGTGGCGCAGAGTCCCCCTCCCCGTTTCGGCGGTACCCCTTGCGAGGGAAGACATCAGGCGGGGAGATCGATGGTGAAGAGAGCCCCGCCCTGGGGCCGGTTGGAGGCGGAGATGGTCCCGCCGTGGGCTTCGACCAGGTCACGGGCTATGGACAGCCCGAGGCCGGTGCCGGCGGAGTCGCCGGCCTTGACGAAACGCTCGAAGACCTGCTGCAGGCGGTCCGCCGGGATGCCGGGCCCGGTGTCCGCCACCTCGATGATGACGCGGCCGGCCTCATGGCGGGCGCTAACTGTCAGGGTCCCTCCCTGGGACAGGTGGTGGACGGCATTGGAGACGAGATTTCCCAGGACCTGGTGGAGGCGGAGCGGGTCGGCTTCGAGCTCCGCCATCCCCGCCTGGATCTCGAGAACGGTCTCGACACCCTGTGTCTGCAAGGCGGTGGCGAACGATGCGATCACATCGCTGATGAGAC
>JBOGEU010000442.1:0-1082 GCA_050741995.1 Acidimicrobiia bacterium
GTCTCCTATCCGCTGGGACTCGACGCCGACGGGACCGTCGCCGGGCTCTACCCCATTCTCGGTCTTCCCACCACCTGGTTCATCACCAGTGACGGGATGATCGCCTCCAGCTGGGCGGGGATCCTCAACCAGACCAAGCTCGAATCCCTGATCGAAGAGCACCTCACCGGCTGATTGCCTGACCAGCCACCCAGATGCAAGGGAGGACGACCGTCCACCGAATCGACAATCGTCCCGTGGCCATTCTCATGGATACGTCTACCCGGGTTTCAACTCCATCACCGTCACCAACCCACCGGCGCAGTACCACAACTCCGGATTGCTACGACACCGCATCGTAGCTAACGTTTGGCCCCCGAACTTATGGAGGCTGGCGTGAACAAGATGCTTCGGATGTGTTTGAACTGGAAGGTGCTGGGCGGTCTCGCCCTCGTGGCGGCCGGCGTCTGGGCCTACCGGCCCGACCTGTTAGGCAGCGCCCTCCCCCTCCTCCTCCTGGCCGCTTGCCCGCTGTCGATGCTGTGGATGATGAAGAGTATGAACCAAGGCGAGAACGCTGGTTCGACCCCCGAGACGGCGAATCTCCCCAACGATCCCGACCTGTTGCGGGCCAGGATGTCGGTCCTGGCCGCCGAACAGGAGCAGGTCGCCGAGCACCTCGCCCGACTGCCAAGACCCGCGGCCTCCACTGACGGAGGATCTGAGACTTCTTCTCGGAACGGTTCCGTCTGAGGGAGGCGGCGGTCGAGATGACCCGCCGTCGACAACCGATCGGGCGAAGGCTCCGCCCGCTCCGGGTTGGCGGTGTCGGGATCTTCGCGGTCTTCTTATCAGCCTGTATCGAAGACGCTCCGCTCGACTCGCTCGACCCTCAGGGCCCGTTCGCCCGACGTATCGATGACCTGTTGTTCTGGATCGCTGTCGGCATCTTCGTCCTGGTCCAGGCCGCCCTCGTGGTGGCCGTGGTCGTCTTCCGCGACCGTGGAGAGACACCGGAGCCGCGTCAGGTCCACGGGAGCCCGAAGCTGGAGGTGGTGTGGACCATCATCCCGGCGCTGATCCTGGCGGCAGTAGCGGTACCC
>JBOGEU010000443.1:0-3541 GCA_050741995.1 Acidimicrobiia bacterium
GAAGCCAGCTGATCGAGATCGCGTGAGGGTCCTGCTCGTCGGTGGTGGCGGACGAGAGCACGCCCTGGGCTGGAAGCTGGCCCGCTCGTCCAGGGTCACAGAGCTGATATCGCTGCCCGGCAACCCAGGGTAGGCCAGGCTGGGGCCGGTGGTCGAGGGGATCTCGCCCGACGACGTCGGGGCGATTGCGGCAATGGCTCGAATCCAGGGAGTGGACCTGGTCGTCGTCGGGCCCGAAGCGCCGTTGGCGGCTGGGGTGGCCGACGCGCTGTCGGCCCTCGGCATATCGGTGTTCGGCCCCACCCGGGCCGCAGCGAGGTTGGAATCCTCGAAAGCCTTCGCCAAGGAGGTCATGCGCCGGGCCGGGGTGCCCACCGCGGCGTCAGAGTCGTTCACCGAGCCGGTGCCGGCACGAGACCATCTGGCTCGGATTGAGGGCCCGTTCGTGGTCAAGGCCGACGGCCTGGCTGCCGGGAAGGGCGTGCTGGTCACCGAGTCCCGGCAAGAAGCCGAGCGATGGGTCGAACACTGTCTCGAGGGAGGCTTCGGGTCGGCGGGGGCATCGGTGCTGATCGAGGAGTACCTCGAAGGGCCCGAGGTGAGTGTTTTCGCCGTCTGCACCGACCAGGGCGCGGTTCCCCTCCAGCCGGCACGGGACTACAAGCGCCTGCTCGACTACGACCAGGGACCGAATACCGGTGGCATGGGCTCCTATTCGCCTGTGGACGACTTGCCCGAGAGTTTCATCGCCGACACGATGCGGGACGTCATCGACCCGACTCTGGCCCAGATGGCCGAGGACGGGAGCCCTTTCCGCGGCTTCGTCTATGCCGGGCTGGTCCTCACGGCCGCGGGCCCAAAGGTGCTCGAGTTCAACGTCCGGCTCGGCGACCCCGAGACCCAGGCGGTGATACCGAGAATGACGTCCGACCTCGTCGACGTCCTGGAAGGCTTGGCTCCAGAATGGTCCGAGGACGTAACTGTCAACGTGGTGCTGGCCGCGGAGGGATACCCCGAATCACCGGTGAAAGGTGCGGTGATCGAAGGTCTGGGCTCGATCCCCGATGACGTGCTCGTCTTCCACGCCGGCACCGTCGCCGATGGCAAGCGTCTCCGCGTCGACGGGGGCCGGGTGCTCGACCTGGTGGGAACCGGCACCACGCTGGCACATGCCCGGGAGCGTGCCTATGAGGCGGCGGCGGCGGTCAACTGGCCTGGGATGCAACTCCGTGGCGACATCGGCCTTTAGTCGAGTCACGACCCGGACTCGAGGGGCAAGCCATCAGATGCGATCGACCCACCTGTCAGTCGTAGCGGTGGCGGAACATGAGGGCGATGCGGGGCGGTGCCGAGGCGACCTTGGGGACCGTGTGCTCCCACAAACGCTGGCAGGCGCCCCCCATGACCACCAGGTCGCCACCTCCGAGATCGAAAGCCTTGGACTCGCCGCCCCCGTTGGGTCGCATCAGGAATCTTCTCGGGCCACCCAGCGAGACGGTGGCGACCAGAGAGCGCGTGCGCTCTCGGGCGATGCGGTCACCGTGCCATGCCACCGAATCGGCCCCGGTTCGATACCAGCCGGCGCTGACTCGATCCATCGCAATCTGATAACGATCGGAGAGGGCCTCGACCAATTCGCCGAGCACCGGGTGCGACCGTGCGTCGACTTGGCCCACCAGTCGCGGCGTTTTCACCATCCTGTCGTACATCCGCACCTCGGGCTGTTGCCAGGGAACGGTGCCGGCGAGGAAGTCGTAGAGCCTGGCGTCACCGGTCAGCCATCCCGGGGCGTGGTCGAGCCACGACTCTGCATCGAGCTCCACATGTTCGAGAGCGGCAAAGCCGACATCGGGGACCGGATCGCTTTCCCCAAACAGCGAAGGTTGCAGAGCTTCGACAGCGAACATATGTTCGACTATAGCGCGGATGCCCGGCAACGGGATGGCGAAGCCAGTCGGTTACCGTCGGGGGCACATGAGCCACAAAGTCGCAATCGTCATGGGGTCGGGAAGTGACCGCACCGTGATGGAGAAGGCAGCGAGCACCCTCGACGGTTTCGGGATCGCCAGCGAGGTCAGGATCCTCTCCGCCCACAAGACGCCGGACCAGGCGCTGGAGTTCGCCGCAACCGCAGCCGAAGAGGGCTTCGGCGTGATCATCGCCGGGGCGGGGAAAGCGGCGCACCTGGCGGGTGTGATGGCTGCCAAGTCGCTGCTCCCCGTGATCGGGGTCCCGATCAATGCCTCGCTCAACGGTCTCGACGCCCTGCTGGCCACGGTGCAGATGCCGACCGGGGTCCCGGTGGCGACCGTCGCAGTGGACGGAGCGACCAATGCCGCCCTTCTCGCAGTCGCCATCCTCGCGGTGAGCGACGGAGACCTGCGACAGAAGCTCGCGGCCTACCGTGCCGATCTTGCCGAGAAAACCCTCGCCGGGTGAGGGGATAGCATTCACCAGACATGAGCGACACCTCCTTCGAAAAGCCGGACCCGAGAGACTTCCTCGACCTCGACTCCCTCCTCTCCGAGGAGGAGATCATGCTCCGCAACACCGTCCGCGACTACGTGCAGAAGGAGATCTTGCCCAACGTCGGCGATTGGTGGGACGAAGGCATCCTCCCCCAGGAGGCGCTGGCCAAGGCGTTCGGGGACATCGGGCTGCTCGGGATGCACCTCGAGGGGTACGGCTGCGCCGGGACCTCGGCCACCGCATACGGGCTCGCCTGTCTCGAGCTCGAGGCCGGAGACTCGGGGATCCGTTCGTTCGTCTCGGTCCAGGGCTCGCTGGTCATGTTCCCCATCTGGAAGTTCGGCTCGGAGGAGCAGAAGCAGACCTGGCTGCCCAGGATGGCGACGGGTGAGGTCATCGGTTGCTTCGGACTGACCGAGCCCGATTCCGGCTCGGACCCGGCATCGATGCGGACCAACGCCCGGCGAGACGGGAGCGACTGGGTGGTCAACGGAGCCAAGATGTGGATCACCAACGGCTCGATCGCCGACCTCGCCGTGGTCTGGGCCCGGACCGACGACGGGATCCGCGGCTTCCTCATCCCCACCGACTCGACCGGGTTCTCCGCCCCCGAGATCAAGAAGAAGGCATCGCTGCGTGCCTCGGTCACCTCGGAGCTGATCCTCGACGACGTCAGGGTGCCCGACGACTTCGTGCTTCCCGGCGTGTCCTCGATGCGCGGGCCCTTGTCCTGTCTCAACGAGGCCAGGTTCGGCATCGCCTTCGGGGCGATGGGGGCGGCCCGGGCCTGCTATGAGGCGGCGCTCGACTACTCGATCGAGCGGCATCAGTTCGAGCGGCCGATCGCCTCGTTCCAGCTCACCCAGAAGAAGCTGGTGGAGATGATGGTGGCCGTGCAGCGGGGCACCATGGTCGCCTTCCACCTCGGCCGCCGAAAGGACGAGGGCAAGCTGACCCCGGAGCAGGTGAGCTTCGGCAAGTTCGACAACGTGCGCAATGCCCTCGATGTGGCCCGCACCGCCCGATCGATACTCGGTGCCAACGGGATCACCCTCGAGTACCCGGTGTTCCG
>JBOGEU010000444.1:0-2642 GCA_050741995.1 Acidimicrobiia bacterium
ACCGGCTGCTGGCCACGGCCGAGGAGAGAGGAGCCGATCTGGCTCCGGCGCTGCTCGACCTGGCCGAGGATGTCAGAGAGACCCGTCGTGAGACCATCAGGAGATCGGCCACCAAGCGCCGGGCGGCAATGCTGGTGCCGACCATCGCCATCTTGGCTCCGGTCCTCATCCTCTTCGTGGCTGCGCCACTCCCGTACCTGATAACCGGCTGGCGATGAAGGGAGGCTGAAATGCTGGCCATAAAGCAAAAGTTCCGCGTTATGTGGGACGACGACCGGGGACTGAACACCGCCGAGTTGATGGGCAATGCGGCTCTGGCGATCGCGGCGTTGGTCGTGATCTGGGGCGCACTCCAGACGCTCGGGGTCGACATAGTCGGGTGGATCCGCACCGAGCTGATCGGGGGCTGAGCGACCGGGGAGTCACCTCGGTTCAGTTCCTGCTCGCCGGCGGGCTGGCACTGCTGCTCTTCCTCGCCCTGGCCAACCCGGTCGTAGTCCAGTACGGACGGGGTGCCCTCCGCTCCGCCCTGGACCAGGGTGCCCGGGTGGGGGCGATCAGCTCCTCGGTGGTCCAATGCGAGCAACGGGTCGCCGACGTGTTGGGTCAGCTCCTCGGGGGGCGGATGGGAGATGGGGTCACCGCCTCATGTCAGGTTGGCCCTGCGGTGGCGACTGCCAGCGGTGAAGCCGTTTTCACCTCGTGGACCCCGTTTGCGTCCGACTTCCGTATCGAGATGACGGCGTCGGCCACCAGAGAGCTCGTCCCATGAGGGAGCGTGGTCACGCCGCGGTGGAGCTGGGGTTGGCCGTCGGGCTGCTGTTGTTGCCGGTCGCCGTGGCGGTGCTTGCGTTCGGGCCCTGGTCGGAGAGGCGGGTGCTGGCCGAAGCGGCGGCGGCAGAGGCGGCCCGTGCCGCGGTCATCGCCCTGGACGTCGAGTCGGGGTCGGTGGTCGTCGCCGACATGGCGTCCAACCATGGGCTCGCAGAAGGCATGGTCCGGCTCGGTTGGTGTGGATCGACTCCAACCGAGCTGTCCGCACCTGGAGCCGGGTGCGGCTTCGAGCGGGGGACCGAGGTGACCGCCGAGGTCCAGGTGTGGGTTCCGCTGATGGTGACACCGTGGGGGGAGGTGGGTGGCCTGTGGGTGGGGGCGGCACATTCGGAGCCGATAGACCTCTACCGGAGTCTCCGATGAGGTCGGATCGAGGTTCGGTCACGTTGTGGACGCTCGGTCTTTCCGTTTTGCTCTTGTTGTTCGGCGGTCTCGCCGTCGACTTCTGGCGTGCGCTTGCACTGCAACGCGAGCTGGCGGCGGTGGCCGACTCGGCGGCAGTGGCCGCCGCCTCCGGTATCGACGAGGACCACTATCGCCTCACAGGCGAGGTGATCATCGAGCCGGGCCGCGCCTCCGATCTCGGCTCGACATACGTCGGCTCCCAGGATGTCGATCCTGTCGGCCTGAGTGTTGTCACCTCGTCCGATGGCCAGAGCGTGTCGGTACGGATCGAGGACGAGCTCAAACTCGGCCTGATGGGAGTCTTCGTCGATCAGAGCGAACCGTTGACCGTCACCGCTCAGGCCGTCGCCGTCCCCGTCCTGGTTCCCTGATCGGGTTCGCACCGGCCCGCCCCAATCTCGATACGGCGCAAGGCGGAGCTGTTGGGTGTGAACGTGCAAATAGTCCGGCGCTATGCCAGGGAGGGCGGTTGGCTGCCTACAAGCTCCCCGGCGGGGCGGACCGTCAAGTTCTTCCGGGACCCGGGTTGCCGCCGAGGGCGACGATTGACGCCACCGGGTGAATACTGACTCCTTTCCACCGCCCGAAATTTTGACTTCACCCAGGGCCCGAGCAGATGATCAGGACCCGTAAAACTGATCAGGAACCCCAACCGCCCAGCTGGCCACACCGGGCCTCTTGATACTGATGAAGACCCACCAGACCGTACAGAGCAGCATTCTGTCATCAGGTCAGATGACGACAGGAAGCGCCGCGTCGAACAGGTAACCGGCCTGCCGTTCGCATTCGAACTCAACGCGGCATGAAACGCTTTCGCTATTGGACATTGCTATCTACTGAAGATTGCTCTGCTGGTTGGAAGATCTCGATTGGGTTGCCCGAAGGGTCGTCGAGGAGGATCTGTTTTCCGCCGGGTCCGGTCACGATGTCGTTGCGGAAGGCGAGCCCTGCCGAGCCAAGCCGTTCCACTTCGTCTGCGATGTCCTCGACGATGATGTGGATGCGGTTCCATCCGCCGGGACCTGGTTTCCGGCCATCGGGCATGGGTCGTCCGGCGGAGCTCTGCGGCCCGGCGAGTAGAAGCCGCAGGTTGCCGCGCAAGACCTCGGCAAAGGCGGGCGGAGCGCTGAGGCGCAGGGTGAATCCAAGATGGCGTGTGTAGAAGTCGATCGCTTCCTCAACGTCGTCGACCATGTAGCGGATGCTGACCAGGTCGGTTTCGGGCACGTGGAGGTTCATGGTTTCTTCCTTTCCTGGTGACAGTTTGCAGTTAGTGAGCGCGGCCAGCCTCGTGGTGTCAGTCAAGTGCCGACCGGGCGTATCTGTCCTTTCATTCCCGGGTGGAAGCTGCAGTAGAAGGTAACTGGGCTGTCGGGAACCAGGAACGTGGCGGTGGCCAAGTC
>JBOGEU010000445.1:0-5646 GCA_050741995.1 Acidimicrobiia bacterium
TCGATGGTCTCGACGAGGGGGACGAGGCCGATCTCGGTGATGTCACGTCTAAGGTCGATCAGACCCGCCTCCCGGGCCAGGACGGCAGCCTCGAGGACGTCAGCCGCGGTCTCGGTCATCGAGATTATGTAGCTCTCGATCACCTGGCTCCCGTAGCGGGCCTTTGCCTCCCTGATGGCATGAAAGGTGCGCAGGGTTCGATCCGAGCCCTCGCTGAGGCTGGTGGTCAGGCCGCTCAGGGGCCTGGTCCCCTCCAGCTCTGCAGAGAGGGCGAGCCGGCGTGCTCCGGCGTCCATCGCCTCGTAGTCCACGTCGACCAGGGCGAACAGCTCACCGATCGCCTCGCGGTGCTTGGCGGCGTGCTCCCTGATGTCCAGGATCGCCATCTGGAAACCGAATGTCTCCACCGCCCGACGAACCCGGGCCACCGCCCCCTGTGCGATGAGCCGGCCCCTGGCCTGGAGGAGCGACTCGCTCATGAGGTCGAGATCGGCGATGGCCTCGTCGGGATGTGCGTAGTCCCGACCGTCGACATGGGGCAGTCCCCGCTGCAGGCGGTGATTGGTGTTGATCAGGCGGGCGTGGATGTATGAGCATTTGAGCCGGTAGGGCTCGGTCTCGGTGCGACGACCCTCCCTGCGCCAGACATCGGGAAGAGCCTCTCGGTCCCTTTCCAGGGACTCCCGGAGGTGGTCGCTGATCGGGGCCAGACGCTCCGACACCGACAGCTCCTCGGACAATTTGGCCACCAGCTCGATGAGATGGCGCAGGCCACGGTCGTGCTGCAGGAGCAGTGTCTCCAAGGTTGTCTCCGCCGTCACCTCCGGGTTCCCGTCTCGGTCGCCACCGACCCACGAGCCGAATCGGATCGGGCTCGGCCGGGCAGGCACCCCGAGCCTGCCCAACTCGACGACGACTCTCTCGCCAAGGTCGGACATCACGTTGGAGGCGATCTGCACCAGGTAGTACAAGGCGGACCTGGTCTCGTCGACCGGGCTCGGCTTCTGCAGGCGCAGCTCATCGGTCTGCCAGATGAGGTCGATCAGCTCGGCGGTCCTGCGGTCGATTCGCTCCCAATCGTCTTCAGGGGCGCGGAGACGCTCCTCGATCAGCTCGGCCAGTGTCACCGTCTTGGTCAGGATCGACCGCCGCGCCGCCTCGGTGGGATGGGCGGTGAAAACGGGTCTCATCTCCAGCCGTCTCAACACGTCACCGATGACCTTGGAGTCGACCCCGGCTTCCAGGACACGGTCGACGGTGGCGGCGAGCCCCAGGTCATCGATGCCGAGCTGGTCGATCCGGTGGACCTGCTCGGCCACGTTGGCCAGATAGAAGTAGGCGGTGAAGGCGCGGACCAGTGGGATCACGTCCTCGATGGACAATTCGGCCAAGAGCTGGTCGAGCCTGGCAGCCGCCTCGGTGCTCCCACCACGTCGTGAAGACTTGCCCAGGGCCCTGACCTCCTCGACCAGCTCGAGCAACGCAGGGCCGTGCTGGCGGACCAGGGCATCGCCGAGTTGATTTCCAAGACGTCTGATGTCGGCCCGGAGCGCCTCGTCCGAGATGGGTGTCACCGGGTCAGGGTATCCACGCCAGGGAAGAGGGGCTCGCTGCTCAGCCGGGCGCCGGGCCCCCGGCGGTCAAGGCTCGCAGCCTGGTGGCGATGTCCACGTGCCCGCCCCCGGAGGCATGGGCGGCGGCGGAGAGCCCTTCGTCGTCCTCCAGCGCCGGATCTGCGCCCCCGGCGAGGAGAAGGTCGATCACCGCAACGTCGCCGCCCCGGGCGACGGACATGAGTGGCGTGAATCCACCGGACTGGCGCCCGTTCACATCTGCGCCCGCCTCGACGAGCAAGCGAACGCACTCCAGGGCGGAGGGGCCGGCGGCCGCGGCGTGGATCGGCTGGTTGACGAGGGCATTGGTGGTGCGTGCCGACACGTCGGCGCCGGCGTCGATGAGGATGCGGACCGTCTCCGTATGCCCGAAGAAGGCGGCCAGATGGAGGGCGGTGAAGCCGTCCGGGGAACGTGAGGCGACGATCCCCGGTTGGTCGCGCACGAGCTCACTCACCCGGCCGGTGTCGCCGATCGTGGCCGCTTC
Organism: Acidimicrobiia bacterium; assembly: GCA_050741995.1. Lineage (GTDB taxonomy): Bacteria > Actinomycetota > Acidimicrobiia > Spongiisociales > ZC4RG35 > JARDZU01. Next base: position 2,101 of record JBOGEU010000445.1, read on the forward strand.
CCAAAAGTCGAGGTCGGCCACGGCCTCCAAGAGCCGGTCGAGGACGGCTGGTTGCCTCCAGTAGACAGCAACGATCAGTGGAGACAGACCTTCGGCGTTCTTCGCTTCGATCGAACGCGGATCGGCGAGGAGAAGCCGGTCGACGGCGGCGAGATCACCTTGCTCGATCGAGCTGAACAGGTTTTCGAATGACATGTGCGCCTCCGGTGCTAGTCCTCCGCCCGCTGCTTGTGGACCCGGCCCTCGATGCCGTGGAGGGAGAGCCCGGTTCCGTGCCCGTAACGGACCAAGGTCATCTCGGCGAGAATCGACACGGCCACCTCCTGCGGGCTCTCCGCCCCGATGTCGAGCCCCACCGGGCCCCGGACCCGGGCGATGTCATCGTCGGAGAAGCCCATGTCGCGTAGCCGCTCGACACGAAGGTCCTGGGTGCGACGGCTTCCCATGCACCCGATGTAACGCACCGGGCTCTTCAGCGCCGCCTCCAGCACCGGGTCCTCGTGGGCCGGGGCATGGGACAGGATCACCAACCAGGTGCGTCGATCGAGCCTCACCTGGCCGATGACGGCTTCCGGCCAACCGACCACGATGCGAGCGTCGGGAAAACGCTCCGGCGTGGCGAAGGCGCCTCGGGAGTCGATGACGGTGACCCGGTATCCCATCTGGCCGGCGAAGGAGGCGAGGGCCTGGCCGATGTGGACCGCCCCCACGATGACCATCTCCTGTGGTGGCGCCAATGACTCGATAAACACCGTGTGCGGTGGGTATTCCATTGCCCGATGCTGCTCGTGGTCCATCAACGCCAGCGCATCGGCTGTCACATCGGCGGCGATATCGGCCGACAGCTCGCCCGCCACCACCTGGCCCCCGGAGTCGATCACCATCTTGGCCCCGATCTCGGGCCCATCGACGAAGGTGACGACGGCCCCGTACTCCTCACGGTCCAGGATGCCCTGGATGACCTCGAGCGGGCTCACCAGGGCTCGATGAAGACGTCGATGGTCCCGCCGCAGGCCATGCCCACCTCGAAGGCATCGTCGTCGGCTATCCCGTAGGTGACCGTCTTCGGCCTCCCGGTCTCGATCACATCCTGGGCATGGAGGAAGACGTCGTTCTCGACACAACCGCCGCTGACCGACCCCTCCATGTCCCCGGCGTCGGACACCAGGAACTTGGAGCCCTCGGGGCGGGGGGCACTGCCATAGACCCGGATCACGGTTGCCACCGCCACCTTCTTGCCTTCGTCGACCCAACGATTGCGAACCTCGATCTGGTTCCTCATATCCTGGCTCCTGCGACTGAATCGAGCACCCGCACCACACCTTTGAAGTCGCTGACGCTAGCCGCGGGCAGCAGTAGGTCGATGTGCGGCATCACCGCCTGCATCCCCCTGGTCAGCGGTTGATAAGAGGCCCGGGCCGCGAGCGGGTTGAGCCAGATCACCCGATGAACGGATCGGGCGAGACGGGACATCTCGATGGCCAGGGTCTGGGGATCGCCGCAGTCCCAACCGTCGGAGAGGATCATCACCACCGGCCCGCCCCGGGCCAGGCGGCGGCTCCATCGGCGGTTCCACTCGGCGAGGGCGTCGCCGATCTGAGTGCCACCGGACCAGTCGGTGACCCGGTCGGCGACCCGTTCCAGCGCAGCCCTGGTATCGCGACGGCGCATGTCCTCGGTGATCCGGCTGAGCCGGGTGGAGAAGGTGAAGACCTCCACCTGGCGCAGCCTGCGTTGGGCGGCATGGGCGAAGACCAGGAAGATGTCGGCATATTTCTCCATCGAGCCCGAGATGTCGGCGATGATGATCAGCGGCCTCTCCTTCGTCCTCCGCTGTTTCCAATCCATCAGCATCAGGTCACCTGAGGGGCCAACCACCCGACGCAGTGTCCGGCGCAGGTCGGGCCGGCCACCGTCGCCCGGCGACCACCGGCGAGTCCTGTAGTCGTTGGGATGCCACAGCATCGTCATCACCAGCCGCCGCGCCTCCCGCAGCTCGTCGTCGTCGAGATCGGCGAAATCTCGGGTGGCGATTCGTTGCACGGCCGATGCCCCCGCCTGCTGGTTGACCTCGGCTGCCGGGCTGCCCGCGCTCCCCTCGACGGTGTAGCCGGCCCCGCTCGGCTTCGGGTTGTCGGGATTGCGGTCGGCGACGATCGGAGGCCGGACCCTGTCGAAGAACTTCTCGAACTCCTCGTCGAAGACGGGTATCTGGCCCCGGTCGGTGACGGAGAGTGAGCGCAACGACGCCGCAGCCTGGGATCTCCGGGTCAGGTCGACCAGGGAGAGGGCGCGGGCCATGTCGGCGGTCTGGTCGGCGGTGATGGTCAGCCCCCGGTTGCGGAGGGCGGCCGAGAACAGGCTGAGTTGCTCGATCAGGCCTGCCGGGCTCATCCCACCAGGCTGTCCACCCCGGCGGCGCGGACCATGTCGATGTCGTCCTTGTACTTGAGGACTACACCCAGGGTGCTCTCGATGGTGGCCGGGGATAGCTCGCCGGCCCTCAGCAACCGCAGCGACTCGGCCCAATCCAGGGTCTCGGCGACCCCGGGCGGCTTGAACAGCTCGAGCTCGCGAAGCCGTCTCATCGCCTCGGCCAGCGAGTCGGCCAGCCTGTCTTCGAGACCGGGGACTTTTCGGGTGATGATCTCCGACTCCCGCGCCGGAGTCGGGTAGTCGATCCAGTGATAGACACAGCGTCGCTTGAGCGCGTCGTGGATCTCACGGGTCCGGTTCGATGTGAGCACGACGATGGGCCGGCTCACCGCCTTGATGGTGCCGATCTCGGGGATGGTGACCTGAAAATCGGAGAGCAGCTCGAGGAGGAATGCCTCGAACTCCTCGTCGGCCCGGTCGAGCTCGTCGATCAACAGCACCGGGCGGTGGCTGTCCTTGCCGGCCTCGATCGCCTGGAGCAGGGGCCGGGCTATCAGGTAGTCCCGGCTCATGATGTCCTCAGGTGTGGCGGTTGCCCCCTCGCCCCGCGCCTCGAGCAGCCGGATCGCCATCATCTGCCGGGCGTAGTCCCATTCGTAGAGGGCCTGTCCGACGTCGAGCCCTTCGTAGCACTGGAGCCGGATCAGCTCGGCGCCGGACATGGCGGCGAGCACCTTGGCCACCTCGGTCTTGCCCACGCCTGCCTCTCCTTCGAGAAACAGAGGGCGTCCGAGTTGGATGGCGATGTGGATAGCGACGACGAGGCTCTCGTCGGCGAAGTAGTCGAGCCCGTCGAGGCTCGTGTCCAACTGTTCGATCGTGTCAGGGATCACGAGAGAAGCCTAAGTGGCTTCGTTGGCAAGAAAGCGGCCGGATCCTTCTCGAAGCCGGCTCGCGGTGCTGGATGTGACCCAGGTCGGCCCCGGGGGTCAGCGGGACGGGCTACAGGGTGAGTGATGTCTCTGCGCTTCGGCTCTGGTCCCATACATCCCGCAGTCGGTCCAGGGCCTCGGGCTCGAAAAGACCCCCGAAGAGCTCGAAGAGGACGGGGCCGAGCACGGTGAGCCCCTCGGCGGTGAGCAGGTCGACGCCGAGGTTCCGCTGTAGGTG
>JBOGEU010000446.1:0-5456 GCA_050741995.1 Acidimicrobiia bacterium
CAGCACCGGACGATCCCGCTCATAGACCCGAAAGGACATGTCGTCGGGTGATTCGGCGCCCCCAAAGCGCACCGGCCCCGTCACATCCTTGAAAAAATCGTCCGCCATCATCGTCCTTCCTCGGCCCGGCTTGCTTCAACCAGCCGGGCCAATTCGAACACTATTGATGCCGGCGCTTCCGGGCAAAGGCCAGAGTGCTGCACTCGGTCTCGGAGGGAACGACCAACCTCAGCTTCTACGACACGTATATGAAACGAACTGTCTCGAGTTCGACGGTCACCGGTCACGAGAATGCGAACCTGAGACGGTTTGTTTCAAATATGAAGCGCAGAACCTCAGCTTCGCCCGCGCCTCACATGCGTGGCTGGAGGCGTGTGACAAGAATGTGCCGGGTGATCCGGACCACCCTCCGCTCGTTCGCCATCCTGGTCTCGATCGCGATGGCCCTGATCTCGATCACTCCCGATCGGGCCGTGGCCGCCGACTCGACGTTGGGCCCGTTCACCGATGACAACGGTCATCCCGGTGAGCCTTACCTCGAATGGCTTGCCGGGCTGGGAGCGGTCGAGGGTTGCGACCCGCCGGCCAACACCCGGATTTGCCCCGATCGTGTGTTGAACCGGGCCGAAGCGGCCAAGATCGTGGTCGTCCTCGGGTTGAAGATCGGCGGCTTCCCGCCGATTCCCACCGATCTCACCGATCGGTTCGTCGACGACGACGAGATCTGGGCGGGTGCTGCCTCCCGGCTCGCCAGCTATCTGGCCCATCTCCGGATCATCGACGGCTGCGATCCACCCACCAACCGCCGGTTTTGCCCGACCGATCCACTGAAACGGGGGCAGGTGGCGAAGATCCTGGTCGGGGCCTTCGGTCTTACTGCTCCCGGCTCCTACTCGTCGCCCTGGACAGACACCGCCGGCCACTTCTACGACCGGGCGGCACGGGTTGGCGCCTACCACGGCATGTGGGACTCCAGTGACGGGCGCTTCTCGGGTGGCGAGGTGGTGAGTCGGGCCGAGTTCGCCCGGGCCATCGTCCTCGCCTTGGGAGATGACCCTTGCCCTCCCAACCCCTTCACGGCAGCCAAGGTCGATTCGCTGGATCGCCGCTTTCCCAACCAATCGTTCACCGCGTACGCCTACGACACGACCACCGGTTGTGCCTACTGGATGAAGCCCGATACCCGACTTCGCACCGCCTCGGTGTTCAAGGTCATGGTCATGGCCGGCACCCTGCTCGAAGCCCAGTCGGACGGACGCGGTATCAGCTCTTGGGAGGACAGCCAGTTGGTGCCGATGATCACCGAGTCGGCCAACAACCCGGTCCGGGCGTTGTGGAACCACTTCGGAGGCTCGCCCTGGTTCCGTCGTCAGGCCGAGCTGTTCGGGCTGGCTCAGACCTCCACGGTCGGCGACACCGAGTCGGGGTGGGGCCGGACCACGACCTCGGCGAAGGACCAGGGCGATCTCATCCGTCAGGTGCTCCTCGGCGATTGGGGCCCGATCGAAGAGACATATCGTGACCATGCATGGGATCTGATGACCTCCGTCGTGGACAGCCAGACCTGGGGTGTCACCGAGGGGGTGCCCGCGGCGTGGACCGTGGCCCAGAAGAACGGGTTCGCCGGGCACATCGCCAACTCGGTCGGCTTCGTCCGTCCCCCCGACGGTGTCGGCGGGTATGTGGTGGCAGTCCTGACCAACGGCTGGTCGTCATGGGAGCGTGGGGTGCCGACCGTCGAGGAGATCGCAGGTTGGGTCTCGGAGGCCCTGGCGCGTTGAATCTCCCATGACACACATCGGAGTGCTCACCGCCGGTGGGGACTGTCCCGGGCTCAATGCCGCGATTCGAGGTGTCGTTGTCCGCGCCGATGCATCGAGGGCCGAGGTGTCCGGGATCGTCAACGGCTGGGAGGGGTTGATGAACCGAAACGTGAGGAGGCTCCGTCGGGACGACGTGCGCGGCATCGTCACCCGTGGTGGGACCATCCTCGGGACGTCGCGCGCCGACCCTTACGTGCACGGCCAAGGTCTGGCCTCGATCAGGCCGACGCTGGAAGAAGAGGGCATCGACTCCGTTGTCGTGATCGGCGGCGACGGCTCCCTTCGCACTGCGGCGCGACTCGGCGAGGAGGGCGTGTCGGTGGTGGGGGTGCCCAAGACGATCGACAACGACATCACGGGCACCGATATCTCCTTCGGCTTCGACACGGCGGTCCAGATCGTCACCGACGCCATCGACCGGTTGACCACGACGGCCGAGTCCCACAACCGGATCATGGTGGTGGAGGTGATGGGGCGGCAATCAGGATGGATTGCGGTGCAGTCGGGATTGGCCGGGGGCGCCGAGGCGATCCTGGTCCCCGAGGAGGCATACGACTTGGATGACCTGGCCCGCCGACTGATCAGGCGGCACGACTCGGGGAGTGCCTACTCGGTGGTGGTCGTGGCCGAAGGCGTGACGGCGCCGACGGGTGAGCTGATGACCCTGGGGAAGGACACTGCCGGCTTCGAGCGCCTGGGGGGCGTGTCGACCGTGATCGCTGCCGAGCTGGAGCGGCTCACCGGATTCGAGACGAGGGTGATGATCCTCGGGCATCTGCAGCGTGGGGGCACGCCCACGGCGTTCGACCGCGTGCTCGCCACTCGCCTCGGGATCCGGGCCGCCGAGGCCGCCCTCGAAGGCGAGTTCGGGATGATGACTGCAAGCCGAGGCTCCGAGATCGTCATGGTCCCGCTCACTTCAGCGGTGTCCGAGCCGCGATCGGTGCCCGGATCACGGCTCGATGAGGTCCGCTGGTTCGGGGTCTGAGCCCGGCCGATTCAGCCGCGGTCGCGCAGGGTTTCGACGATCTTCACCGGATAAGCACCGGCCGGGGCGTCGATTGTGGCTCGCTCTCCCACCCGCCGGCCCAAGACTGCGAGAGCGAGCGGCGACTCCGCCGAGATCCGAGTCGAGTCGAGCACGGCCTCGGCGGGTGCGACGATCAGGTGCCTGTCCGTCTCTCCGTCATCGGTCTGAAGTGTCACCCAGTCGCCGATCTGGACGACATCCGGGTCCTCGGGTATCTCGTCGATGCTGCCTGCAGTTTCCAGCACATACTTGAGCTGCTCCAACTCACGGGTCGCCAGGTCGTACTCGAGTTGGAGGGTGAGCTCATCCTCGGCCTCTTCGATGGCCGCCAGCACGATCGGGATGGTCTCCTCCTCCAGGCGACGGGCGCGCTCCTCGAGACGCTTCCTACCTTCGTCGGTGAGAAGCGGTGGTTCACTCGATGAGGACATTCTCAGCTCCTTGGCTTCGTGGCGCTTCGGCGTTGGGCACATTCTGGCCGGAGCGCCGCCCAATTGTGAGATCGGTAGTGAGGACTTGGGGCACTGTGACCTCTGGCCCTGCACGTGCGACGGGAACCGGGCCATGATGTGGTCAAAGGAGGCCATGATGATTGTTGTCGTTGGTGTCGATTCGTCGGCCCATTCGATCGAAGTTCTCGAGAAGGCGATCGCGGAGGCCGAGCGCAGGAAGGCCGAGCTGCATGTCGTTCACGTGTTCAACCCGCCTGTGGTCTACGTGGAGGTTCCGATCGACATGGTGCAGGTTGCCGAAGGTGAGCGCAACGCGATGTGGCGGCAGCTCGAGCCGTCGCTGACCGCGTCCGACCTCGAGTTGAAGCGGGTCGACCTGGATGGCTACCCACCCGACACACTGGTCGCCTACGCAGACGAGGTTGGCGCCTCGTTGCTGGTAATTGGCACAAGGGGGCGCGGAGAGCTCGCGTCTCTGATCCTGGGAAGCACCAGTCATCGGGCGATCCATCTCGCACCGTGTGACGTCTTGGTGGTGAAGCCCAGCGCCTCCTGATTGGTGCACGCCTAGTAGTCGCGGCGCAAGAGGATCTCGCCATCATCGATGTTGGGAAAGGTGAAGGCTCGCAATCGCTCCGCCTCCTCGGACACCGCCTCGAGCTCTGATCTCGATATCTTCCGTGCCAGCTCGATCTCGAGGCGGGGCCTCCGCCTCGCCGCCGTCTTCCACGCACCGCTGAGCACCCCGTCCACCAACAGGTTCCCGGTCCAGGCCTTAGGGACAATGTCCTCGAGGAAGAATCGTGAACGGTCGTTGTGGCCGAGGAGGACATTGTCGTATTCGGGGAGGAATCGAGGGGGAGCGGGGGTGTCCTCGTCCACGAGGGACAGCTGGGGGAGGTCGAGGAGCTCGGTTCCGCGCTCGTCTCGGTACCTGCGGAGCTTGGGTTTGCGCATGCGGTCCACGACTTCCCGTAGCCCGGCCATCCCCGACCACATCCTCATGTCACCCACCGAAGCGGGGCCAAATGCGGCGAGGTAACGGCGGATGGTGCCCTCGGCGAAGCTTTGTGCACCGAGGCTTCTCCCTACCCAGCTCTCGATCGTCGTCCAAGCCGCCTCACCGGGCTGCTGCCAGAGACCCCGCGGCGGCACCTGGATGACGGGGAGGAGGTAGGTGGCCACCTGGGCCAGAGAAGCGACCGGAATCCCCGGCCATCTCTCTCCGAGGAGGGGGCCCAACTCGGCACGGGTCATCGGCCGCTCCTCGAGGAGACCTCTCGCCATGGCGAGCAGGGCCTCCCGGTCGACGTCCGTGGTGTCCCGGGCAAAGACGGTCGACCCCAGCGTCCTTGCAAATACCGGGCCGAGTTGTGGGCGTATGGCGAGGTAGTCATGAGTGGTGGCGAGATGGATGGTGGCGCGCATCAACTGGCCCCGCACCGCCTCGCGCCTCGAGATCATCCCCGATAGCTCATCGACGGTGAGTCCCTCGAGCCGGGACCAAAGCGCCCAATAGGGGTCATTCGGGTTCTGTGCCTGCATCCCCACCAGGTGCTCGATCATCCCCGACGCAGGACCGGTCGAGCGGGCCAGCAATGACTGTCGATGAAGCGTCGTCCGGTTGAGTGCCCGCCGGCTGATCACATCCACGTCGTCGACTCTATGAGAGGTGCCGGCCCCGCGGTGTCCTGACCCGGCCTCTCAGTGCTTGATCCCGAGACCGCCGAACAGAACGGTGGCGTTGATCGCCAGGATCGGCGCGTCGGGCGCCACCACGACGGCCGAGACACTCCCCCCGCTGAACACCTTGGAATGCGAGGCGAGCTCGCTTCCCGAGAAGACGTTGAAGCTGTTGATCCGATCGCCGATCTCGGTCCGAGAGCCAAGCCCGCGGCCGAAGATGACCAACAGCCCGACCAGGATGATCGCGGCCGGAATCACGATGTCGCCGACATCGACGATATCCAAGCGGGACAGGAGGAACGCGGCGCCGATGGCGGTGATGATCAGGGCCACCGGCCAATGGGGTGGGTTGGCGGCGAAGGTCAGGATCCCGGCCAGGATCAGGACAGCTGGCCACCAGGTGCCGATCACGTCACCCGCGTCGAGGACGTCGGCGTTGTCCAGAAGCAGCAGTGCACCCACCGC
>JBOGEU010000447.1:0-2097 GCA_050741995.1 Acidimicrobiia bacterium
GTCCAACTCTCCGCTCGATGCACTGGTTCGGGGCCTGGCCGCGATCGGTGACCGCTTCCTCCAGGGGCGGGGCCCAACTGCGCATCCTAAGATGGTGGCCCGGCTCGGGCTAGTGGTCCGGCTCGCAAGTTCCGTGCGTGTAACGCCGAGTCATCGGCGTTCCTGGCAAGGACGCAGGACGAAGGCGCACCCGGTGCGGTGCGTCGAGGACGAGGACGCAGCCAGGGGCGTCGAGGGCCGGCGGGCCACGTGCGAGACTTGGGGGTCGGGGCACTAGGGTCGGGTAGGTGCTGGAGGCAAAGTCGTTTCAGAGCCCCGACGAGGTCATGGATTTCCCCAACGGCCACGCCGACGTGGTGAAGGTCGGGGGCCGGGCCCTGCTCAGCGTCAGATTCGACCCGGGCTTCAGGTGGTCCCGGGACATGGCGCCGGCGCTGGGGACCGAGATGTGCATGACCCGACATCTGCTCCAGGTGGTGTCGGGGCGAATGGGCCTCCGGCTCGCAGACGGCAGCGAGGTCGAGCTCGGCCCGGGCGAGGTCGCTTTGGTGCCCCCGGGTCATGACAGCTGGACCGTTGGCGGGAGCCCCTGTCTCTGGCTCGACTACGACCCTGAGCGCTGACCTTCCATCTCGACCCCCGATCCGCTCTCCGGCGGGACGGGGCCGTCGGGTTCAGTAGCCCACCTCCCACAGGATCAGGCCATGAGGTGGGGCCACGGTGACCACCCGGCTCCGGTCGCCTGACTCGATGATGTCGGGCACCGTCGCGACCGGCGTGAACCCACGACCGACGTCGTAACTGAGCCCGACCAGGGACCTCACCATCTGATGGCAGAAGGCGTTGGCCCGGATCCAGAAATCGAGGCGGTCATCCCCCGGCTCCCATCTGGCCTCCTCGACCAGGCGCACGTTGCTGCTTCCTTCGACCGAACGGCAGAAGGCGCCGAAGTCGTGCTCGCCCACGAACTCGGCGGCTGCGGTCGTCATCGCAGCCTCGTCGAGGTGGGGACCGACGTGCCACTCGAACCCCCGGCTGAGTGGGTCGGGCACGGCACCGATCGCCATCGAATAGCGATAGAGGCGCCAGCGGGCGGAGAACCGGGCGTTGAAGTCGTCATCGACCTCGGTGACGGCCCTGACCGCGATCTCGGGGCCGACGATCCCGTTGAGCGAGCGGGTCAGTCTCTCCACATCGACAGGGACCTCGACCCGAAGCGAGACCACCTGGCCCCGGGCGTGGACTCCCGCATCGGTCCGGCCTGCCACCACGGTGTCGACCGGCGACTTGAGGACCGTCTCGATCGCCTCTTCGAGGGACCCCTGGATGGTTCGCAGCCCCTCCTGACGCGCATAACCCCTGAAACCCGAGCCGTCGTAGGCCAGGTCGAGACGGAATGCCGGCATCAGAAGAGTGCGCCGAATACCGCGAACGGGACCCCGAGCAGGGTCCGGAAGATGGCGGCGATCGCAAAACCGATCAGGACCGAGACAGCAGCATCACGGGTCTTGACCTCGGCTGCCTCCCTGGTGCCGACGACCAGCACGACCAGATACCAGATCAGCCCGATCGTCCCACCGATCCGACCGAACAGCTCGAGCAACAGGGGGAGGGCGGCCAGTCCTTGCAGGGCGATCATGGTCTGGGGCCGTCCTGTGGCGCCGAAGAGCCGGGTGGCGGTGAACCAGGTGGCAAACCCGAGGATCAACCAGGACACCACGCCGGCGATCACCACCTGGAGCAGTGTCGGGAACGAAAACCCGCCGATCGCGCCGTTGACGAGCAGGGTGCCGACGTAGGTGACGCCGGCGACCGTCGATACCAGGATCGCGGCATCCGCCGCCGAGTCGCCGTCGAAGAAGGCCTCGGTGAAAGGCTTGCGGTCCAGAAACGCGGCCCGGCCGGCACGAGAGAACATGTTGCTCACAGTCGGGCGAGGCTAGTGCTCCGGCTCGCAAGTTCCGTGCGTGTAACGCCGAGTCATCGGCGTTCCTGGCAAGGACGCAGGACGAAGGCGCACCCGGTGCGGTTCGCCGAGGACGAGGACGCAGCCAGGGGCGTCGACGGCCGGCGGGACACATGCGAGACCTGGGGGTC
>JBOGEU010000448.1:0-4202 GCA_050741995.1 Acidimicrobiia bacterium
GGATGGGCCCGGTCACGAAGAACTGGGCCCCGAGCTCGATGCGTCGCCTGAATTGCCACTCCCGGAACCGGGTCGGCATCCCCACCTCGAAGTCGGGCAGGTTCTCCTGGAGGTCCCTGAGGTGCTCCACGATCTCGTAGTGGTGCGCCAGATGGTCGATATGGGGCACGGTGTCGCCGATCACCACGAGAAACGAGTCGACGCCGTTGCCCAAGGCTCCCCGCACCTCGGATTCGATGGCGAGGATGTTCCGGTCACGGGTCGAGACCACCACCGTCGGATGTACGTTCGGCGTGTCGTGGGTGATCTGGGCCGAGAAGGCATACGGCGAGACCCGGATCCGGCCGAACACGTTGTCCGTGACCAGGACGTGACTCCAGGTCGGCGCCAGGCTCCGATGCTGGAGGTTGGGCAACTCGGGTGGGTTGATCTCCGCGATGCGGAGCCAATCAGATGCTTTGGTCAGCATCCTGTTTCTCCCTTGGCTTGCGGGCAACGAAGTACTTCGCCTGTGGGTGATGGCAGATGATCGCCGAGGTGGTCTGCTCCGGCTGATACTGATACGACGTCTCCTCGCCGACCGTGATCCCGATCCGGTCCGCTCCCAGGAGGTATGCCACTTTCTCGTTGTCCTCGAGGTCGGGGCACGCCGGATAGCCCCAGGAATAGCGGCCGCCCCGGTACTGCTGGCGGAACAAACCGAGCAGCGACGGGCCGTCCTCGCCGGCAAAGCCCCATTCCTCCCTGATCCTGTGGTGCCACATCTCGGCGAGCGCCTCGGCCATCTCCACCCCCAGGCCATGGAGCAGCAGGTAGTCGCTGTAGCGGTCGGCGGCGAAAAGCTCCTTCGTCCGCTCCGAGATCTTGCTCCCCATGGTCACGATGTGGAAGGCGGCGTAGTCGACCTCCTCCCCCACGGGGCGGAAGAAGTCGGCGATGCAGAGGAACGGGTCCTCCTGTTGGCGAGGGAAGCTGAAGCGGGTCAACTCGGTCTGGGCCCTCTCGTCGTCCCAGATGACCACGTCGTCGCCGTCGGCGTTTGCCGGGAAGTACCCGTGAACCACCTTGGGATGCAGCAGGTCGTCGGCTCTCGCCTTGGCGATCTGGTCCCGGAGCAGCGGCGCCAGGCGCTCCTTGAACTCCGGGTCCTTTTCCCCCTTCTCCGGGCGATACTGCCACTGGTTCCGGAACAACGCGGTCAGGTTCAGGTAGGGCACGATCTCGTCGATCGAGACCCCACGGATCACCCGGGAGCCGGTGAACGGCGGGACGAAGATCTGGTTGTCACGCTTGACCTCTGGTGAACGGCTGGGGATCTCGCCCCGCTCGCCCGTCTCCTCCACGCGCTTCCGAGGGGCGATCGGCCGCGGCGCCGGCTCGCCGGCGACGATCTTGCCCATGGCGTCCAACCCGGCGAAGGCGTTCTTGCCGTAGTAGAGCGGGCCCTTGTACCGGGAGCGGAGGTCCGCCTCGACATAGGTCCTGGTGAGTGCCGCCCCCCCGAGCATCACCGGCACATTGCCCAGGCCCCTCCGTTCCAGCTCGTCGAGATTGTCCCGCATGATGAGGGTGCTCTTCACCAGGAGCCCGCTCATCCCGATGGCGTCGGCCCGGGTCTCCTCGAGCTTGGCGATCATCTCCGAGATCCCGACCTTGATCCCGAGGTTGTGCACCTCGTAGCCGTTGTTGGTGAGGATGATGTCCACCAGGTTCTTGCCGATGTCGTGGACGTCGCCGGAGACGGTGGCAAGCACGATCCGCCCCCTGGTCTCGGTGTCCGCCTTTTCCATCAGCGGCTCCAGATGAGCCACGGCCTTCTTCATCGTCTCCGCCGATTTGAGCACGAACGGGAGCTGCATCTCGCCGCTGGCGAAGAGATCTCCCACCACCTTCATGCCGGCGAGCAGGTCGTCGTTGATGATCTCCAGGGGCGCCTTCCCCTCGGCGAGGGCAGCTTCCAGGTCGGCGACGACGTTCTTCTGGTCGCCGTCGATGATCCTCCGGGCCAGGCGCTCGCTGATGGTCAGGTCGTCGTAGTCGCTCTCGGACCGCTCCACCGTCTCCACCCCGGAGAACAGCTCCAACAACCTCTCCAGAGGGTCGTACCCGTCAGCGCGACGGTCATAGATCAGGTCGAGACAGGTCTTGCGCTGCTCGGGGTCGATCCGGTTCAGCGGCTCGATCTTCCCGGCGTGGACGATGGCGGCGTCGAGCCCGGCCTCGACCGCCTCGTGGAGGAACACCGAGTTGAGGACCCGTCGGGCGGCCGGGCTGAGCCCGAACGACACGTTGGAGACACCGAGGACGGTGCGGACCTCGGGTAGCTCGGCCTTGATCTGGCGGATGGCGTCGAGGGTGATCATCCCGTCCGTGCGCAGGTCGTCATCCCCGGTGCTCAAGGGGAAGGTGAGGGCGTCGAAGATCAGGTCCTCGGCCCGGAGACCGTATCGATTGACGGCCAGATCGTGGATGCGATGGGCGATGCGGAGCTTCCACTCCAAGGTTCGGGCCTGGCCCTCCTCGTCGATGAGCAGGCAGATGACGGCTGAGCCATGCTCCTTGGCCAATGAGAACACCCGGTCGAGACGCGATCCCGGAGCCTCTCCGTCCTCGAGATTGGCGCTGTTGAGCACACTTCGCCCACCGAGGCGCTCCAGGCCCGCCTCCATGACCTCGGGCTCGGTGGAGTCGAGCACCACCGGCGCCGCGACATCGGTGGCGAACGCCGCTGCCAGGCGCTTCATGTCGGCCACCCCGTCCCGCCCGACGTAGTCCACGCAGAGGTCGACGAGATGTGCTCCTTCCTTGACCTGCTCCTGCCCCACCGAGACGCATCCCTCGAGGTCGTCTGCGAGGAGGGACTCCTTGAAGGCGCGGGAGCCGTTGGCGTTGGCCCGCTCCCCGATGATCAGGAAAGAAGTGTCCTGATCGAAGGGGACCTGGCTGTAGATGGAAGCCGCCGAAGGGATCGACTCGGGAGATCGCTCCGCCCGATCCAAGGTTCGGACCTTTTCCACCACTGCGGCGAGGTGGGCCGGAGTCGTCCCGCAGCAGCCACCGATGACGCCAATGCCCATCTCGGCCACGAATACCCCCAGATGATGGGCGAGATCGTCGGGGAACAGGTCGTATGCCATCTGGCCGTCCTCCACGTGGGGCAGTCCGGCGTTGGGGATGGCGGACACCGGCACTGGCGAGTGACGTGCCAGATGACGGAGAGGCTCGTACATCTCGGCAGGACCGGTGGCGCAGTTGAGCCCAATTACATCGGGGCCCATCGCCTCGAGGGCGGTCAACGCGGCGGCGATCTCGGTCCCCGGGAGCATGCGCCCGGTGAGCTCGATCGTGACCTGGACCTGGATCGGGATCTCGACACCCGCCGCCGCCATCGCACGACGGGCGCCTGCAATCGCCGCCTTGGCCCCGAGAAGATCGAACTGGGTCTCGATGACCAGCAGGTCGGCGCCGCCGTCGATCAAGCCGGTGGCCTCGACCTCGTAGGCGGCGGCAAGGTCGCGATACGAGATCTGGCCCAGGGTGGCGAACTTGGTCCCGGGACCGATCGACCCGGCGACAAAGCGCGCTCTCCCATCGGCCTTGACGTAATGGTCGACCGTCTCCCTGGCCAAGGTGGCGCCGGCAGCCGCGATCTCGTAGGACTGCGCCTCCAGCCCGTATTCGCCGAGGGGGACGGCGAATGCCCCGAAGGTGTTGGTCTCGATGACATCGACCCCTACCTCGAGGAACGATCGGTGCAGGTTGCGGATGACGTCTGGTCGGCGCAGGTTGAGCAACTCGTTGCAGCCCTCGAGCGATGGGCCGCCGAAGTCGTCTGCGGTCAGCCCCACAGTCTGCAGATTGGTGCCGGTGGCGCCGTCGAAGATGACGACGCCGGACCGGACGATGTCGAGATAGCCGCTCATCGGGCACCCTCGGCGTGGGTTGGCGACGCTTCGGGTCGCACGTCATGGGCTCCACGCGGTGCGTGGTTACAACAAGGTTCTGCCTCGCTCACCGGAAACTCCTCTTTATGTTTCTCTCGAAACGCTTGAAGAGCGCCGGGAGCCGGGGCTCCAGGCAACTCATCGATCCAGGCATTGGCACCGTGCTTGCGCCGGTTGCCGCGGTTTCATCGGGCCTGATCCCTCAACCGCTCAAGATGAGCGCTTCGTCCCTTACAGGATATTTGATCGGACCGGATA
>JBOGEU010000449.1:0-1597 GCA_050741995.1 Acidimicrobiia bacterium
CGGGCACCGAGAGAGGTCCTCGGCGACCTCCACGCCCAGGTTGCCGGGAATCAGGTCGGTGCCGACAGGTTGCTGGAGTATCTCGACGAGTTCGACCTGGCGGACCTGAAGAGCCTGGGCGACGAGATAACCGATCGATCGGAGGACGCCACTCGCCGCGCCATATCGGAGCTTCCCGACGGTGAGTACGTGCACGTGATCCAGACCGATGGCCTGGATGAGCCGATCACCATCGCCTGTCGCGTGATCATCGATGGCGACCAGATAACCGTGGACTATTCGGGAAGCTCGGCCCAGGTCGACCGGGGGATGAACGTGGTCCTCAATTACACGACGGCCTACACCTCGTACGCGCTCAAGTGCGCCATATCCCCGGAAGTCCCCCACAACGACGGGAGTTTCCGACCGGTGACCGTGACCGCACCCGAGGGCAGCATCCTCAACCCCACTCATCCCGCGCCTGTCGCCGCTCGTCACATCGTGGGCCACTTCCTCCCTCATGCGGTTCTCGGGGCACTGGCACAGATCGTGCCTGACAGGGTCATCGCCGAGGGAGCCGGGAACGTGTGGCTGACGACGGTGCGCGGGGTCGGTGAGAATCGGTTCGTCACGGTGTTCTTCGCATCGGGCGGCACCGGGGCGCGGCCGACCAAGGACGGGCTCTCAACGACCAGCTTCCCCAGCGGCATCGCCACCGCCCCCGTCGAGATCATCGAATCGACGTCGCCTCTGTTGTTCAAGCGGAAGGAGTTCCGACCGGACTCAGGGGGCGCAGGGATGTATCGGGGAGGCTTGGGCCAGACCATCGAGGTCGAGATCCGCACCGGAGAGCCCTTCGTCGTCTCATCCCTGGCCGACCGTTTCCGCTTCCCTGCCCAGGGGTACGCCGGGGGGCAGCCCGGCGCCGCAGGGGCGTTCTCGACCTCGTCCGGGGGCCCGGCCAACCCCAAGCTCAGCATTCGCCTGCCCGCCGGGGCGTCGTTCGTGCTCGAGCTGCCGGGTGGTGGGGGATATCACGACCCGGCCGAGCGTCCGTCGGAAGCGGTGAAAATGGACATCGAGGAAGGATTGGTCAGCGAAGAAGCCGCGGCGGGGGACTACGGGTGGGCTGCCGGCGTCTGAGCTCCACCTCCGCTGTCTCGACCTCAAACGGGAGCCCGCTGGTTATGCTATCTCACCTTCAAGATAGTTTGCCTGTGTTCCCGACGCCATTGGAGAGCACGGAGCGCCGTTAGGAGACACATGGAAGGCGTTGGATTCGCCACCGGCTACGACCCCGATATGACGATCACGGAGATGGCCGAGTGGATGAGGCGAGCGGAGGAACACGGGTTCGTGGTGGGCTTTTTCTCGGAGACGATCGAGCTCATGAGGGACTCCGTCACGGCACTGGCTGCGATCGGCCAGGCCACCGAGAAGATGTCCCTCGGTTGCACGCAGACGGTCCGATTGAGGAACCCGCTGGTGACCGCACAGACGCTGGCCTCCCTCGACGAGCTGACCGGGGGCCGAATCTTCCTCGCTCCGGGAGCCTGCACCAACACTCATGCCAATCGATACGGCATTCCGGAAGTGAGCCCTCCGCTCGCCCTGAGGG
>JBOGEU010000450.1:0-5145 GCA_050741995.1 Acidimicrobiia bacterium
GGGCAGCCTCGGCCCGGTCGGGAAGGGCGAGCACGACGGCGACGACGGTCGCCACGCCGATGAGCGCGAGCAGCATGCGTCGATGCTGCGACCCAATGGAAACTGGCGAACGGCCCGGGTTCGTCGCCGAATAAGTTCTGGTCACCGGCCTTCTTCCTCCTCGTCGGCTGGTCGCCAGTCCCCTGTCGGCCCACGTCGGCCACCGACAGCCGCGAATCGGCAGCATAACCAGCACCACGGTCTGTAGGTACTACCACCCAGAGTGAGCGCTACCCCTGGACCGATCCGGGTCCCCGGGTAGGCTGTCCCCAGGACCTCGGGAGGTGTCGATGGAGCGGATCGCCGACAAGGGTGACCGGATCGAGGCGGTCAAACGCCTGTTCTTGTACGTCTTGCTGCCGTTGGGCCTCGTCCTGGTGGTGGTCCTCGGCTACGCCTATCTATCCGATGTGCCGGTGACCGATCTCCTCCGGGACCCCAGCGCCACCCTCGACGGCCCCTGGTACACCGGGATTTTCTCCACCGCCGGTGTCGCCCTCTGGGCGTCGACAGCAGCCATGTGCTTGCTGACGTTGTCGACCAAGCCGACCGGCGGGGCACGCTCTCTGCTCCTGGCGGGGGCGGTGATCAGCCTCATCCTCGGGTTCGACGACGGCCTGCTCATCCACGAAACGGTGAAGAACGGGGTCGGCATCCCCTCGCCGGTGACCATCGGCATCTACGGGATCGTCGCCATCGTGATGCTCCGACCGGCGTGGCGTTACCTGCTCTCCCGGCCCGAGCTCGGGGTGTTCCTGGTGGCGGTGGCGCTCTTTGCGGTGTCTGCCGTCCTCGACGCGGCAGGCGAGGCCGATCTTCCAATACCTCCGCTCGCAGCTCCCATCGAGGACATGGCCAAATTCTTGGGCATCGTCACCTGGACCGCCTTCTTCGCCTGGATCTCCGGTGACTCGATCCGGAGCCGGATGACAGCTCAGACCACTTCGGTCTGACTCCCCCGCCGCGTCAACTCGAAACGACCGACAGCTCGGACTCGGGGATGACGGTCCCATCGCCGGTGACGAGAGGCAGGATGACTTGGAAGATGGTGAGGTCGTCGACACGCAGGTAGTTGAGCTCACCGCCCATGTCTTGGGCAAAGGACCGGGCAATGGCGAGACCGAGCCCGACGCTGCCCTCGAGCACGGCGGTACCGTCGCTGTGGACATAACGGTGGAACAACCGCTCCTCGACCTCGGCCGACACCCCTGGCCCGTTGTCGATGACCTCGATCACTCCCAGGGCCTGGCGACTGTAGGCGGTGACCGCGATCTCGCTCCCACCGTGTTTGGCGGCGTTCGAGACCAGGTTGCGCAACAGCTGTCTCAGCCTCATCCGGTCGGCCATCACCGAGATCGAGATGTCGTCCACCTCTACCGAGATCCCCCGGCGTCGGAAGGGACGGAGCACCTCCTGGATCACAGGTGTCAATTCGATGGGCCCGATGTCGTAGAGGATCGCCTCGGCGTCGATCCGCCCGGCGGCGACCAGGTCGTCGACCATCCGGGTCAGCTCGGCAGCCTCGGTAACGATCAATCCGACCAGCTCCCGAGAAGACTCCGAGAGCCCTGCATCGTCGTCCTCCAGGGCCGAGGCAAAGCCGTAGATCCCGGTGAGCGGGGTCCTCAGCTCATGTGACACGTCTGCGATGAAGGCATCCTTGGAGCGGGACGCCTCTCGCTCATGACGAAGCTCCTCGGTGAGGATCCGCTGCGCGGCGCTGCGCCGCGTCGACTTCCACACCGCGACCATGATCCCCAGCGGGATGAGGAAGACCACGAGGAATCGGACGGCTTCCGCCGCCTGGCCCACGCCTTCTCCTGCGATCAGGATCTCGGCCGTCCTGGTGTCGCGTATCTCGGTGAGAGCTTTGACCAACTCTTCGTAGCTCCGACTCTGATCGGCCAGCAGCTTTGACCATTCTTCGATGTCCACGAGATGCAGGGCGTCGAGAGCCTCACCCGTTGTCAGCTCGAATCGCCGGTATGCCTGTTCGACAGGGTCTCGCCCAGCGGGCGACATGGCCGAGATGAGACGTCCGAGTCGAGAGGAGAGCTCGTCCGCAGCCTTATCGGCACCCTTTGTGGCGTCGCCGAGCACTTCAGGATCGGCCTCGTTCGCGGCGAGGACGACGGCGAAATTGGTGGCGTTGAGCACCCCGGCCGCCGCGCTCATGGTCGACTCGGAGAGGATCGCGATCTCTGCGTCGGATGCGACCGCGCTGGAGCTCTCACGGTTGACCAGAAAAACGGCGAGCACCAGCAGAGCCGTGAGCGACGCGCCCACGATGACGATCTGGACGAGATCAGAATTCGGTCTGCGCAATTCACCGATTTCATCGGCATGAGCACCGGGTGCCTTGACAAAGGCTCTCATGAAATCGCCAGGAGATGACGATGAATCAGGGTGGAATACCTACGGCGGAGGCTGATGCTCCTCGCGGTCTCGGGGACAGCCTTCTCTTTGATCGCACTTCCGGCGTACGCCGACCACACATCTGCGCACGCCACCGATCAGATATGGGACATCGCGGCCAGTGGCGAGCAGGAGATGTCCGGTGTTGCCTCCGGGTTCGATGCGCAGATCTCGGCCATGGACGACGAGAGCGACGTCGAGAGTGCGGAAGATGCCGCAGACGACGCGATCAAGGCGATCTGGGACGAGGCACGGCTCTCCATCGACGCTCTGGTCCAGAAGTATCCCTCCGAGCTGGGACCGGTTGCCGGAGACGCCAAGTCAGAGCTCCAAGAGGCACGGCAGACATACCGGGACCTGGTATCGGACCTGGCCGACGGCTGGGAGCCACCTACGCCAACGACCACGATCCCGGTTGTGACCACGACCATCCCGTCGCCGCCGGTCACCACCCCGCCACCGTTGCCGAATCCGGGTGAGGGCGCGGCCACGCCCCCTCCGACCACCGGCGGATCCGATAACGGAAACCACGGCAACGGCAACTCGAACGGAAACAGCGACTCGAACGCCGCATCGGGCAACGCGACGCCCCCGTCGGACCCGTCACCTGATGAGGAGCCCGAGACCCGTGGTCCGCAGAATCAGCCCAGGTTCCCCCAATCGGGATCGGCTGCGGAGCCCTCGAGGCCCGACCCGTCGGCGCTGGTACCAGTCATCGATATGGCCACACAGACACCCGACACACCTCTGATTCTGGCCTCAGAGGCCACGGTCGAGGCGACAGGCGCCGGTGCCGCCAACCGGATGGCGACCCTGCTCGAGACCGTCCTCCCCCCGGATGTCGTCGATCTGCTGCTTTCACCGGTCTTGATCGTCGAGATCCTCGGCCGGACCATCCTCGATGGCGGGATGCATGTGATCGAACCGCTGATCCTGCTCGCGGTGTTCGCGGTCGGGATGTTCCTCTATGACCGCTCGAAACGACCGAAGCCGGTCCTCGACCGGCAGTGACCGGCGCCTACTGGTAGTTCTCGGAGATCACCGACCAGGCGCTCCCGGTCGCGTTCTCCACCCAGACCACCAGGGTCCGAAGCAGAAAGGCGAAGACGGCCACCAGTGCCGGAATGGTCAGATCCCAACCCATCACGGCCCCGACCACAGCTGCGGATGTGACTGCCAGCGTCAAGATCAGATGGATCACGAGGCGACGTCTCCGAAGCCGTCGTCTTTCCAAGTCGCCGGTGATCCGCTTCAGCTCACGAAGCGAGCCGGCGGTGCGAATCACCCTGGCCGGTACCGGGCCCGAGCCGTCACTTCGCTTGCGACGGCGGCTTAGGACCCACAGGTGAGGTGCGGCCAGCTCGATCTGATACCGGCCGCTGATCCAGCCGTCCAAGGTCTCAGTCCAAGTAAGGCGACTCATGTCGCTCTCCTCTCGACCCCCGAGGATACCCCAATCGGTCGAAACGAAAACGGGAGCCGCCGGCCCCGGATCCGTCAATGATCGCGAGAGTCGAGGTCGATGTCCTTCTGGACCACTTCGGTGTGCTGCTCCTTCCTGGTGGCGGTGTTCGTCACCAGGGTCAGGAT
The DNA here is from genome assembly GCA_050741995.1 of Acidimicrobiia bacterium. Lineage (GTDB taxonomy): Bacteria > Actinomycetota > Acidimicrobiia > Spongiisociales > ZC4RG35 > JARDZU01. The sequence goes on from JBOGEU010000450.1 coordinate 4,045, forward strand.
CGCACCGATGACCCCCACGACCATCAGGATGATCCCGATCGTGTTCAGGTTGAATCCTTCCGCTTCCACCGACACTGCGAACGCCAGGACGGCGCCCACCGCAATGAGGAACAGCGAGCCTCCAAAACCTGCACTTCTGCTCATGCCAATTCTCCTTTGGGGATGGTTCTCCGAGAACGGCCGATTGATCCCGAAGGGATCAATGCCGGTCACCAAAACGTACCCCCGCTGAAGAATGTCGAAACGGCCCGATGTGGTAGGTCGGAGCGTCTCTCAAATACGCGATCTACGTCAGCTACGGGATCTCTGTCTTCGCCAGTTCGGTTAGCCGGCGTTCGAGGAAGCGCCGTTCGGCGCCGTCGTCGGTGAGTTCTCTCGCACGTCGGTAGGCGTCGCGCGCCTCGTCGGTGCGCCCGAGACGTCGCAAGAGTTCGGCCCTGGTCGAGGCCAGATAGCGGAAGTCGTCGAGACCGAGTTGGTCGAGGATGTGCAGGCCGGCCTCGGCGCCTTCGATCTCGGCGATGGCGATGGCGCGGTTGAGCTCCACGACGGGGGAGCCGGTCAGGCGAGCCAGCTCGCCGTACAGTGCGGCGAGTTGTGCCCAGTCGCACGGCACTTCGGCGTGCAGCGAGGCAATGGCGCCCTGGAGCATGTAGGGCCCGCGGCCACCCAGGGCGAGCGCGCGGTCGAGTCGTGCGCGTCCGGCGGCGATCTGTTCGGTGTTCCAGCCGGATCGGTCTTGCTCCGCGAGCAGCACCAACTCGCCGTCGCGGAACCGGGCCTCTCGGCGGGAGTCGTGGATGAGCATCATCGCCAGCAGCCCGTGCACGTCGGGCTCGGCCGGAAGGAGTTCGGTGAGCGCGCGTCCCAACCAGATTGCTTCTGCCGCGAGCTCGTCACGGCCGCCGTAGCCCTCGTTGAAGATCAGGTAGACGACGGCGAGAACGGCGTCCACACGTTCGCGGAGCAGGTGAGCCGGGGGCACGCGGAACGGGATTCCCGCTTCCTTGATCTTGCGTTTGGCCCGCACCAGCCGCTGCGCCATGGTGCGCTCGGGTACCAGAAAGGCGCGGGCGATCTCGTCGGTGGCCAGTCCGCCGA
>JBOGEU010000451.1:0-4945 GCA_050741995.1 Acidimicrobiia bacterium
GCCCTGCCTCTGGCAGGGCCCCTTCTCTGTTCACGTAGCGCCATATATGGCGCTACGTGCCTCAGGTACGACTCGCGAAGTACTCCGTCACCACCGGCGTCTCCCGTTGGCGGAGGAGGATGTTGGCGTCGAGGAGCTCGAGGTTCTGGGTGAGGAAGCGGGCCGCCTCGGGGATCGGATGCTCGGCGAAGAAGCCTTTGACGTCGGCGGCGACCTCGGGCTGGGAGAGGGCGGGGAGCCCCTCCACCACCCGTCTCCTGGTCATCCCCGGCATCGCCTCCAGGACCTTGTCCCACCGGGTGCGGGCGCTCTGCCACACCGCCGGGCCCGAATCCCCGGCCAGCAATCGGGCGAAGACCCAGAACCCGTCCTGGGTCCTGATGTCGCCTTCTACGATCTTGTCCATGGTCGAGACCGCCAGCTCCTGCGGCTGCACCCCGGCGACCGATCGCAGGTATCGCACCTTCTCGGTGGGCGCCGAGGTCTTTTGATAGGCATTCCACAGAGTCTCGTACTCGGCGGCCCCGCCGTGATGGGCATAGACGGAGAGGGCGGCGGTGGACACCTCGGGATCCAGGTCCGCCCCCTCCAGGACCTGGCCTGCGATCTCCCTGGCCTTCTCGATGGCCTCCGGGTCGTTGCCGAGGTTGCCCATGGCGGCGATGAGGTCCCCTCGCAGCTTGCGGGTCAGATCGCTCTCCTTCCCGGAGCCTTGCCAACCCAGCCTTTCCAGGGCGGGTGTCGCCAGCTCGCGCACGTACGCCTCGAAAGCGGACCGGGTCTCGGGGTCGAGGGCGTGATGCTCGAGGGCGCGCAGCCCGCCCATGATCACCGACCAGATGGCATGCTCGGTCTCGCCGCCGAACTTGCCGACCAGATCGAGAAAATAGGAGGCCGGGACCTGCGCCGAGCGGACCATGGCCCAGGTGTCGGAGACCAGGCTGTAGCGCTCGATGTCGTCGAGGATGTCGAGGTGCCGGAGGAGACCGGTGAACAGGTTCTCCGAGTATCGAGTCCGATAGAAGCCGTGGCCCCCGGCGTTGGCGACCATGTAATCGACGGTGCCCTCCAGCGGGATCACCACCTCGTCATCGGTGAGCAGCACTTTTCTCTCGAACGGCTTCCCGTCGACCACGCCCCGCATCTGGATCGGGACCTCCCAGATCGTGGCGTCGGTATCGTCGGGGATGGCCAGATAGCGCCGCTGACGGAGCCGGAGACCATCGACCACCACCTCGATGTCGATCTGGGGAAAGCCCCGCTGGTAGACCCAGGTGTTCATGATCTCGCCGACCGGCCACTCGGAGGCTCCGTCCAGGCCCTCCCAGAGATCGCTGGTCTCGGTGTTGGCGTATTCGTGCTTGCGCAGGTAGTTGCCGACCCCGGTGCGGAACTCCTCCTCGCCGATGAATTGCTCGATCATGCGCAGCACCGCCGAGCCCTTGCCATAGGTGATGGCGTCGAACATCTCGTCGACCTCGGCCGGCGAGTTGACCTCGAACTCGATGGGACGGGTGGTGGCCAGCTGATCGACGCCCATCGCCCAGGGGATCTCCAGGTTGTTGAACGCAAGCCAGCGTTTCCATTCCGGTTTCTTGGCGTCGGTCGCCTTGAGCTCCATGAAGCTGGCGAACGCCTCGTTCAACCAGGCGCCCTCCCACCACTTCATCGTGACCAGATTGCCGAACCACTGGTGGGCGATCTCGTGGCCGATGACATCGAGGCACGCCTGGAGCTCGCCCTGGCTCGCCTTGGCCTGGTCCAGGACCAGATAGGCGTCCCGGTAGGTGATCAGCCCGACGTTCTCCATGGCGCCGGCGGCGAAGTCGGGGATGGCGATGTGATCGAGCTTCTGCTCCGGGTAGGGGATGCCGTAGTAGTCGGAGAGGTACTCGAAGCAGAACAAGGCGTTGTCGAGGGCGGCGGCGGTGAGATGGAGGTTGCCTTGGGGCACGATGACCCGGATCGGGGTGCCACGGACGAGGACGGGATCGGTCGTCTCGAAGGGCCCGACGATGAAGGCGAGAAGATAGGTCGACATCTTCATCGTCTCCGAAAACTCGAAGCGGACTCGCCCGTCCTCGAGTCTGGTGCGGGAGATCTCGGCACCGTTGGAGTACGCCTCGAGCCCGTCGGCTACCAAAATCGTCGTCTTGAAGGTGGCCTTGAGGTCGGGCTCGTCCCAACAGGGGAAAACGCGGCGGGCATCCGTCGCCTGGCATTGGGAGGTGGCGATGACATGCTCGTTCCCGTCGTGGTCCCGGTAGACGGAGCGGTAGAGACCCCTCAGCTGGTCGTTGATCAGACCCGAGTATCGAATGTCCAGGCGGTAGGTCCCCGGCTTGGCCGGCTCGGCGAGGGTCAGCGTCGCCCTCTCGTCGTTGTAGGCGATGTCCGTCACTTCGATGTCGGAGCCCTCGCCGCGGAGAACGACCGACTTCATGTCGATCTCGGCGGCGTTGAGCACCACCTCGTCGAGAGTTTCAGTGATCCCGATGCTGATCGACACCGACCCTTCGAAGGTGAAGCCGGCGAGGTCCGGCTCGAGTAGGAGCTCGTAGTGGACGGGGATCACATTTCGTGGGAGGCGAAACTGGTTGTCGGGCAATTCGGGCCTCCGCGCGTCGTGGGCCCATGAATCGTAATGTCCCTCGGGTATTGGCCCAATAGGCGCTGACGTTGAACTGTCCTGCGAGCGGCTTACCCTGATCGGGTGCAGGAACGGACGACTGTCCTCGTTGGGATCCACGGGCCCGATGGCCCCGGGATCTCGGCAGGGTTGATGAGCCTCCTCGGCGAAGCCGACGTGGAGATATACGACATCGAGCAGATCGTGGTCCGCGGCCGGCTCACCCTCAACGTCTTGATCGGGGTCACCGGTGAGAAGGCCACGGTTCGTGACCTGCTCTTCTTCGGATGGGAGCGCGGCCTGCATGTCGAGTTCGAGGTCGTCGACGACGTCCCGACTCCGAGCCGACCCATGTCCGTGGTGACGGTCATCGGCCTCAAGGTCGCCCCCGCCGACTTCGGCGCCGTGGCGTCAGCGATCGCCGACGCCGGGGGCAATATCGACCGCATCTTCCGGTTATCCCGCTATCCGGTCGTCAGCTATGAGCTGCTGGTGGGAAACGGGGACATCGACGAGATGCGGGCGAACCTGGTCCATGCCGCAGCAGACCGGCCCATCGACGTCGCCATCCAACGTGAGGGCCTGGAACGGAGAGCCAAGCGCATGGTCGTGATGGATGTCGACTCGACTCTCATCCACGAAGAAGTGATCAACCTGTTGGCGCGCGAAGCGGGTGCCGAGGACCGGGTGGCCGAATTGACACGTCGGGCATTGAGCGGGGAGATCGACTTCGAAGCCGCGCTCCGGGAGCGGGTGGGCCTGCTCAAAGGGCTCGATCAGACCGCGATCACCCGGGTCCACGAGAACATCACGCTGACCAGCGGGGCACGCACCTTCGTCCGCACCCTGAAGCGTCTGGGGATGGTCACGGCAATCGTCTCGGCAGGCTTCACCCGGTTCACCGATGTGCTCGCCGCCGACCTGGGGATCGACTACTCGCTCTCCAACACGCTGGAGATGGTGGACGGACATCTCACCGGCGAGCTGGTTGGTGAGTTCGTCGACGGTCCCCGCAAGGCGAAGTTCCTGGAGTCGATCGCCGCGGAACGGGGTATTCCACTCTCACAAGTGGTCGCGGTCGGTGATGGCGCCAACGACCTCGACATGCTGGCCACGGCTGGTTTGGGCATCGCATTCAATGCCAAGCCGGTGGTCAAGGAGCGGGCCGATACCGCGATCTCGGTGCCCTACCTCGATGCGATCCTGTTCACCATGGGCATTCGACGGCAGCACGTCGAGGAGGCGGATGCGGCCGACCCCAACTTCGTGGTCGGGGACAAGATCGAAGTCCCCGGCATTCCCCCCATCTGACGACCCAGAACCTCGAACGTCGAACGTGAGACGCTGCGGCTCAGCGACCCCCCCACTCGTGGTGGAAGAACTCGCCGCGTGGCTTGTCGACGCGTTCGAAGGTGTGGGCGCCGAAGAAGTCCCGCTGGGCTTGGATCAGGTTGGCCGGCAGGCGCTCCGATCGCATGGCGTCGAAATAGGCGATGGCGCTGGAGTAGGCCGGGGCCGGGATCCCGGCGCTCACCGCCCCGGCCACCGTCGATCGCCACGAGCCCGCGGCCTCGTCGAGCGCACCGGCGAAGAAGTCGTCTTCGATCATGTCGGGCAGATCGGGCGTCCGGGCATAGGCGGCCGTGATGTCCTCGAGGAAGTCGGCGCGGATGATGCAGCCCGCTCTCCAGATCGAGGCGATGGACCCCAGATCGAGGCTCCAATCGAACTCGTCGGAGGCGGCGCGCATCAGGCGAAACCCCTGGGCGTAGGAGATGATCTTCGAGGCGTAGAGGGCGCTCTCGACATCTCCTGTGACCAGGCCGCCCATGGATCCGGTGGGGGAGTCGTAGATGGCGGCCGCCCGCTTCCTGGCCTCGGGGTCGGAGCTGACGATGCGGGCGTAGACCGCCTCACCGACCAGACTCGTGGGTTGCCCCAGCTCCATCGATGAGATCACGGTCCATTTGCCGGTGCCCTTCTGGCCGGCGGCGTCGAGGATGAGGTCCACGATCGGCTTACCTTCGAGGTCTGTGGCCAGGATCTCACTGGTTATCTCGACGAGATAGGACCGGAGCCGGCCCTCGTTCCACTCCGAAAAGACCTTCGACATCTCTTGGGTGCCCATGCCCATCCCGCGACGCATCAGGTCGAAGGCCTCGGCGATCACCTGCATGTCGCCGTACTCGATCCCGTTGTGCACCATCTTGACGAAGTGGCCGGCGCCCCCGGGGCCGATCCATTCACAGCATGGCTTCCCGTCCGGGGCTTTGGCCGCGATGTCCTTGAGCATCGGCTCGACGTGCTTCCATGCTT
>JBOGEU010000452.1:0-1847 GCA_050741995.1 Acidimicrobiia bacterium
CGTCTCCGTGATGATTGTTGCCGTTGCTCTCGCCCTCGGCGCGTTTTGGCTGTTCGCCCGGTCGGACGCCACCGTGGCTGCCGCTCTCGCCGGCTTGGAGATCGAGGCGACGACACTCGCCGTGTCATTCGATCAGGCGACGCCACTGATCGCGGAGCTCGACGACGAGCGGCTCCCCGAGACGGTGTCGAGATCCAGTGCTTTCTTCGACATTGGCGAAGCGGCGAGGGCGGTGTTCGCCGCCTCGGCCGACCTCCCGGCATCCGACTCGGCGCACCGGACGGCGGCGGCCGACGTCGCCGGGCTTGCCATCGACGCATCGAGACAGCTCACGGACGCCGTCGCATACCGGGCTGCTCTCGAGCCCGCCCTGAGCCTTCCCCTCTTGGAAACGGATCCCGGCCTCACCGATCTGGTCACGGCGACCGCTGCGTTCACCGAGTGGAGAAGCGGCTTCGAATCGGTGCAATCCGCACTTCCCGGGGAGATGGCCGGTCAGGCGGCAACAGCTCTGGCGGAGCTGAGCGCCGGGCTGGAGACGACCCAGGGTGCCTATCTCGACGCCCTCCGCACCGGGGACCGGGCGGCGGCGGTCGAGGCCATCGGCGTTCTTCGGGCTCAGCTACAGCAAGTCCACCACGCCCTCCTCGAGGACATGGCCCAGACGGCGACTTCGGTCTCGGCGCTCATCGAGCAGGCCGAGGCGACCCTCGCCCCGCTACTCGGCTGACTCGAGCGCGGCCACTTCCTTCTCGAAATCGGCGGCGTCCTGGAACTCTTTGTAGACCGAGGCGAACCGCAAATACCCCACTTCGTCCAGGGCCCGTAGCCGTTGCAGAACCTCACGGCCGATGTCCTCGGAGCTGACCTGGGACCCGTGTCCGCGCAGGGAGGCCTCCACCTCCTCGGCCAGCCTCTCGATGGCCGAGCCCGAGACCGGGCGGTCGGCGAGCGCAGCAGAGATCCCGACCGCCAGTTTCGCCGTGGAGAAGGCCTCCAGCCGACCATTCCGCTTCCTGACCACGAGTTGCGGCTCGAGACGCTCGTAGGTGGTGAAGCGATGACTGCAGCCCTCGCATGCGCGACGGCGACGGATGGCCTGCCCGGACTCGGCGGGGCGGCTGTCGATGACGCGGGTGCTCGGCGCACCGCAAATCGGGCAGAGCATCGCCTCAGCGTAAACCGCAGAGGTTGCTCTCGCTCTGACTCGGGCCGACTCGAGCGCGAAGGTGGCCCGAACTCGCCGCCCAGGTCAGCCGGCCGGGATCAGGAGCACCTGGCCCGGGAAGATCTCTCCCGCCTCGACCCCGCTCAGCCGACTGATGTCGGCGACGAGACGACGCACGTCCTGACCCGAATCGGCCACACCCGAGGCGATGGCCCAAATGGTGTCGCCTGACTCGACGACATACTCGGCCGGCGGCCGGGCCCGGGTGTCGGCCTCCGCCGAGCCACCGATCATGAGGAAGACCGCGCAGACGGCTGCGAGAAGCAATGACAGCCGGACGGACAGCTGAATGTTCGCCATCTGCATTTGGTCTTCCTCCTGATCGGTCCCTTACGGGATTGCTGGATGCAGTTCGCCGTCGAACATGCGTTCGCTACTTTACCGAACACACGTTCGATGTCAAGGGGAGGGCCAGGATCCAAACCGAACAGGTGTTTGGTTTCGAACTCCTGTTCGATTAAGCTCAGGTGCAACGAGCCCGGAAGGAGTCAGGGTGGTCAGCGAACGACAGCAACAGGTCCTGGATTACATCCGCAAGACGGTGGCCGATCGGGGCTACCCGCCATCGGTTCGCGAGATCGGTGAGGCTGTGGGATTGTCCTCACCGTCGACCGTCCAC